>NZ_JALIFQ010000009.1:0-252417 GCF_022867815.1 Blautia sp. NSJ-175 | reverse complement strand
TGTTTAATAATCAGGGAGCAATTAGTGTGATTGTCCAGCTTTAGGGAAGCACCTGGAAGAGGCGTCTAAAATGAAGGGACTACACTAATTCGATTGTCCACTGTTATGGGTACATTATAGTTATCAAGTGCGGGTGGCTGAGAGTGAAGGTGTGGGGCGGTTGGTTATCAAGTGCGGGTGGCTGAGAGTGAAGGTGTGGGGCGGTTGGTTATCAAGTGCGGGTGGCTGAGAGTGAAGGTGTGGGGCGGTTGGTTATTAAGTGCGGGTGGCTGAGAGTGAAAATGTGGGAAAATGTTAAAAAAGTATAAAATGAGACATAATTGGGGCAAGGTGTCTAGTAATGGATGGGGTGAGGGGGGATTGATGGTTGTGGGGGTGGGATGGTTTTAGTATAATACAGGTTGCTTTGAAAATCAACACGGTATCTATTAATGGATTTGGAGTGTGCTAATGTGAAAGTGGGGCATAGAATGGTAGAGGGGGTTGGTGGATGGCGTGTTGGGAATAATGGTGACAGAAAGGGGAATGTGATTTGCTGAGAAAGGAATGGAAGGGACTGGTCCATAATAAACTGCTTTTGGTGGTGGTTGTGGCGATTGTTTTGATTCCTACGATTTATACTACACTGTTTTTGGGGTCTATGTGGGATCCTTATGGGAATCTGGATAAGCTGCCGGTGGCGGTGGTGAATGAAGATAAGGCGGTTGCTTATAATGACAGGGAGCTGAATGTGGGGGAGGAACTGGTTGAGAAGCTCCGGGAGGAGGAATCGCTTTGTTTTAATTTTGTGGATGCAAAGACCGCCGAAAGAGGGCTTAGAAATGGTACTTATTATATGGTGATCACGATTCCGGAGGATTTTTCCGAGAATGCGTCTACGGTGATGGATGAGAAGCCAAAGAAGATGGAACTTGCCTATCAGACCAATCCGGGGACGAATTATATTGCGTCCAAGATGAGTGAGACAGCTATGGAGAAGGTGAAAAACAGTGTGGCGGAGGAAGTGACGAAGACGTATACCCAGGCTGTGTTTGATCAGATCGCTGAGGTTGGGGATGGGATGCAGGAGGCTGCCGATGGGTCCAGGGATTTAAAGGACGGTGTGAGCAAGATATCGGACGGAAACAGGACCATAACGGATAATCTTGAGACTCTGGCGGACAGCTCCCTTACGTTTCGGGAAGGGAGTGATACGCTGCGCGTGGGGTTGAAAACTTATGTGGACGGCGTGAGCACGGTAAAGGACGGAGCCGATCAGTTGGATTCGGGAGCGGCTGAACTAAAGGACGGTGTGACGGCTGCAGGAACGGGAGTGAGTGAACTCTCGGATGGTACCGGTACGCTGGTTTCGGGAGCTGAGGAATTAAAGAGCGGTGCAGGAGCGCTGCATACCGGACTTTCACAACTGGATGGGCAGGTGCCGGCACTGAAGGACGGGGTGGATCAGCTTGCACAGGGGACAGGAGCACTGGCAGACGGAGCCGCCCGGCTGGAAGCCGGAGGTACAGCTTTAAAAGTGGGAGTATCGAATGCGGATGCGGCAATGGCAGAACTGTGTAAGGGGCTGGAAGTGCTTCGGCAGAGCACGGAGACGCTGCCGGATTCCGCAAAGCAGATTCATGAGGGTGCAGAGGCTCTTGTTCAGGGAACGGGAGCACTGGAGGCCGGAAGTGGGAATCTGAAGACAGGAATAGAACAGCTGAAGGCAGGTATGGAGGCTGTCAACGGGGCAGAGGGAGCAAGTTCTGCACAGTTGGCAGACGGCGTTTCCGCGCTGCATCAGGGGCTGGAACAGTTATATGCCATGCTGACAGCAGGCGGAAACAGCAGTGCGCAGGGTGCTGAGGAAGTGACAACCGTTCAGACAGATGTGGATGTCACAGAGGCAGAGGCGGCTTTGGAAACCCTGCACGGGCAGGCAGACGAACTGCAGGGAAAGGCCGGGGAGCTGGAAGCTTCTGCGGATGGAATTGCAAGTGTAAATGCTGTTTCTGCAGACGGCCTGGCTGAGGCGCTTGATGCGGCTGTGGCTTCCGGTGATATCAGCCAGATTACAGAGGCAGCCGGTCAGGCGGTTGCCGCAGCACAGGAAAATGAGCGTGCAGTGTATGAGGCAAACGGACGTTTAGAAGGCGCGGCTTCTCTGCTTAAGGAGGGCGGCAGTGCCTTAAGAGGGGCCGGGGAGGCTGTATCGGCAGCAGCGGATGCGGCAGAGAACGGTCTTGCAGGCGTCAGCGGACAGACCGTAACTTCTGTGGAAAGCCGTCAGGGTTCGGGCACAGAGGCCCAGATGATGGAACAGGTGGTAAATGTAGTGGGGAAACTGCGGGACAGCAGTGAGGTCCTTGCAGATAAAACTGTTGCGTATACGGACGGTGTGAAACTGGTGACGGATAAAATGTCCGGGCTGGAGACCGGGGCCGCGGCTCTTAACGCAGGTGCCAGCCAGACAAAGGCAGGAGCGGAGCAGCTGGAGGCAGGAACAAATGAGCTGGATCAGAAATCCCCGCTTCTGAAAGCCGGCATAGAACAGGCGGCAGCAGGGGGACAGCAGTTCCGGGAAGAGGCTATGAAACCGCTTCAGGACGGTGCAGACAGTCTTTTGAGCGGTATTACCGGTGTGGGCAGCGGAGCTGTACAGGTGAAGGATGGAGCCGGTACGCTGCAGGGGAAGGTACCGGAACTGGAGACAGGAATCCGTCAGTTAAATGATGGCGCAGGCAGTCTGGATGATGGTGTCGGCACCCTGGCGGACGGAGCAAAACGGCTGGACAGCGGCGCGAAAGCGCTTCTGCAGGGCAGCAGCCAGCTCTATGACGGAGCATCCAGGCTGAAGGACGGAACCGGATCCCTGGTTTTCGGGACCGGCGAGCTTACCGCCAATAACAGCACACTTCTGGATGGGGCATCCCGGTTAAGCGAGGGGGCCGGACTGATTCAGGAAGGTGCCGGGAAACTTAAGGACGGCAGTAAAGAGCTGGGAGACGGTATCAGCCAGGCGGCTGACGGGTCCGATACACTCAGCAGCAGCCTGCTGGACGGTGCAGAACAGGTGAAGGATACAAAAACCACGGATGACACGGTGGAAATGTTCGCCGGTCCGGTGGAGACGAGAGAGACCATGATAACGACCGTGGAAAATAACGGGCACGCCATGGCACCGTATATGATGAGTGTGGGGCTTTGGGTGGGATGTATTGCATTCAGCCTGATGTATCCGCTGACAAAATATAAGGGAAAATTAAAATCAGGCTTTTCCTGGTGGCTCAGCAAGGCATCTGTGCTCTATGCCATTGCTGTTTTGCAGGCAGTTGCCATGGTGCTGCTTCTCCACGTATTTGACGGGTTCAGTCCTATGGAGATGGGGCGGACCATTGGATTTGCGTGTCTGGCCAGTGTGGCATTTATGTCAGTGATGTATTTCTTTACCAATTTTATCGGCAAAGTGGGAAGCTTCCTGATGCTTGTATTTATGGTGGTTCAGTTAGCGGGGTCTGTGGGGACTTATCCGCTGGAGATCTCAGGTTCTTTTGTGCCTTATCTTCATGAGTGGGTGCCGTTCACATATTCTGTGGAAGCGTTCAGAAGCACGATCTCGGGTGGAGAGAGTATCCAGGGCGCGGTTGTATTTATGATCATCCTGTGCGTGGTATTTACGGGGCTTACCCTGATAGAATTCCAGCTCAGGGCGAGGAAGATCAAAGCCGGCAAACATATTCTGGCAGACTGGCTGGAAGAAAAGGGTCTGGCATAACAAAAAAATCACGGGAAACCGCAGAGCGTTCAGCGGGTTTCCGTGATTTTTTTATACATAGAAGAAAAACAGCGATCCTGCAGATCTTTTATCTGCTGCCTCTTAGGCAGAGTGCTGTCCGGCCAGAGGGGCGGCAGGATGTGAAGACGCAGGCAGGGCTTTCTTTTGTATATGCGGCGGATGCCTGTGGGGGTATGGAAGGTGATCACCATGGGAAGAACGGGGACCTGGTTCTCTTCCGCCAGATAGAAGGCACCTCTTCTGAAGGGGCGGAGTTCCCGGCAGTAGGGGAGCAGGACTCCCTCGGGGTATATCTGTACACAGGCGCCCTTTTTCAGGGCCTTTCCCATCTCTGAAAAAAGTTCAGCAGTGGTCTGCACATCGGCGGAGAGAGGTACGCCGCCCAGAATACGGATCAGATGCCGGACAAGGGGAATTTTAAAATTGGATGCCAGGGTGATGAAATACGTGCGCTCTTTAAAGAGTGCCTGTTCCACCAGGGTACAGTCCAGCATATGGACATGATTGCAGACGGTGACTGCGCCGGTATTTCTGAGCCTGCGCAGATTTTTCCAGCCGTCAATGCGGGATCCCAGTACAACACGGTCAAATACTGTCAGGACAGGCAATGCCACTGTTTTTAGGAGGGAGGAGGTAAGGCGGGAGAGCGGGTTGGTGCGCCGGTAATCGTATCCCTTTTTTACCTCAAAAGAAAAAGGCTGCCACATGTGGATCACATGTTCATCCTCTTTCAGGAATCCTTTTGACTCTGTTTTCTTCTCCGGCAAATAAAACGCCTCCTTTTTCCTGCATGCTCCTCCAACTCCTGCCGAAACATTTCCTCTGCCTGGCGGACACAGTTTTCAAGAGCATATTTTTTGCCGAGAGCACTGTATTTGTACTCCATGGCCTTTCGTTCCGCCTCATGCTCGATCCAGTAGTCTATCTTTGCAGCCAGGTCATTGCTGTCGCCTGCCTGAAAGAGGCTTCGTTGATCCAGGGCGAACTGTGGCGTGGCGGATTTGCGGCTGTCGGCAATGACAGGCACCAGGCCGCCGGCAAATGCTTCCATGCAGGACATGGCTTCTATCTCCACATCCGCTGCGTGCACGTACAGATCACTCATGGAGATCAATTCCAGCAGATGTTTTTTCGGAAAGAAGTGAATCTGTAAGGGATTGGCAAGATGTTCTTTTTCTGCAAGCCGGAGCAGCGCTTCTTTCCGCGGCCCTTTTCCTGCCAGGACCAGTTGAATCCGGTCGGCGTATCTGGAGCGGGCCACAGCCCTGATCAGCACATCCTGTCTTTTTTCAATGGAAAGCCGTCCCACCATCAGCACTACAAATTTTCCTTCCAGAGCTTTGACCTTTGGGGATTTTCGGTATACAAAATCAGGATCAATACCATTGGAAATTACATGGAGCTGTGAATGGTAGCCCCGCATGCGGAGTTCTCCGGCGATAAAATTGCTGGGACAGTGAATATGACGGCAGTAACGATAAATATAAAAATGAAACCAGTGATATATGGCATCATTGACTAAATCTGCTCTGCTCAAATGGATGGAGGATGTTATATTCTCAGGCTGTACATGGAAGGCACCTGTAAAGGGCACACCGTAAAGCCGGGCCATTTTAATGGTTACGTGGGAAAGGGCAAAAGGAGAAAGGATGTGCACCAGGTCAGCCCATACAAGGGCATCCCGGATGATTTTTCTGTTCACTTTTGCAAATATCATTCCCTGGGATGTGATCAGATTGTCAAAAACAGGGATGGTGAGCTTTTTCATGGCATAGGCGTATTCTCCATCCGCATCCACGGGTTCTCTGCTGTATCCCATCATACGGACCTCATGCCCGTGTTCCCGCAGGATTCGGGCAAAACGCTGGCTGGAAATCGTCATGCCGTTGTTTGCAAGACAGAACTGTTCCGTTACTAATAATATTTTCATGATAAATAAAACGCTTTCTATTCTGTAATGGTACGGTGTGTATGCTTTTTGATGGCCTCAAAGCTCTCCGCGCTTATGACATGTTCCATGCGGCAGGCATCCTCAGCAGCTGTTTTGGGGTCAACGCCCAGGCGGATCAGCCATCCGGAGAGGAGCTGGTGACGCTCATATATTTTTTCTGCTATTTTCCGGCCTTCCGGTGTGAGTGTGATAAAACCCTCGGCATCAACTTCAATGTAGCCGTTGATTCTGAGATTTTTCATTGCAACACTGACACTGGGTTTGGAGAATTCCAGTTCATTGGCAATATCAATGGAACGCACATGGGACTTTCTTTTTCCGATCATGAGAATGGTTTCCAAATAGTTTTCTGCGGATTCTTGTATTTTCAAAATCAACATCCTTCCTTTTCGTTAATAGAGGTCAGTAAATCCTCCGTTTTTGTATGCCCAAGGTATAAAAAACTCCTCTGCACACATAGATATTAACAGCATAACATAGATTGAAAAGAAGTTCAAATATTACCGTTCACCCCGTGCCGGGCAGCGCGTTTGGCGGTACACAGAAAACCGTTCAAAATTCCCTGAAAAAAATTGTAAAAAATGTCTTGACAATTGGAACAATTTATTATATTATAGATAACGTCCTAAGGACAGACACACAACACAACAGAATAACCTGCGGGTGTAGTTCAGTGGTAGAACACCAGCCTTCCAAGCTGGATATGTGGGTTCGATTCCCATCACCCGCTCTTATGCGCGAGTGGCTCAGTTGGTGGAGCGCGACCTTGCCAAGGTCGAGGCCGCGGGTTCGAGTCCCGTCTCGCGCTCTTTTTTATAGTCCCTGTATCTGCAGGGGCTTTTTTACATGGGAAAGCGGATGGCTATGATGACCGCAACAAAGAGAAGGAGCATAGCATATGGATACAACGTTGATGAACCGGATTATGGAATATTCTTTGACAAAGGGGCAGGGAAAGATTGCAGATTATATATTGAAAAATCAAAAGAGGGTTCTTGGCATGACGGCAAAAGAGATCGGTAAGGAGATAGGCGTCAGTGATGCTTCTGTCATTCGGTTTGCAAGAACAATAGGGTTTGATGGTTTTTCTGACATGAAAGAGTATATCCAGCATGAGCTTGCAAAGGACAGAGAGAAAATAGGGAAACATTCCTTATATGACCGTTTTACCATGCAGACCCATAAATATATAAAAAGCAAGGATTCCATAAACGAAGTGATTCAGTTGATGGGGATCAATCTGGATACCTCTTTGCGGCAGAACAGCGAAGAACGGTATGAAGATGCAGCAGACAGACTTTTGAAGGCAGACAAGAAGGTGATCATTGGTTTACGCGGCGGTAAAGGGTGCGCGGTCCAGTTTTCAAGATTGTTGGGACATCTTACCGATAAAGTGAGCGCGGTAACAGAGGAGAGCCATGACCAGCTTGCGAAACTCACGGAATTAGATGAGTCAGATGCTGCCATTTTCCTCAATTTTCCCCGTTATTACAAGATAGACGAAAAAATAGGTGAAATTTTGTCGGAGAGAAACGTGTACTGCTGTCTGATCACAGACAGCATGGAGTCTCCGGTTGTGAAATACGCAGACGAGGTGCTGCTGGTGGAAACAGAACACTGCGGTTTTTTTCATTCCATGATAGGGGTGGAGGGTGTTTTGGAATATCTGCTGATTCTCATGTGCTGGAAGGAGCCGCAGACATTCCGCCAGAAACTGATAGAAAGGGATAAAGTCTTAGATGAGTATAGACTGACCCAATAATTATACGGACAGGATAAGGCGCAGAAACCATGCGCCTTATTTTTATGCAGAGATATAAGGATAGAGATGTCCTGTTACAAAAATGTAGTGAAAATTTTTGAATCATAAGAAAATATAACAAAATAACAAAATTCGTAGTGTAAAGTATATAAAATATCAGGAAAACTCTTGTGTGAAGCATCAATGGAATGTAGTGAATGTTGTAAATATAATAGAAGCATAAAGCAGGTAACGGCCGTTACGATAACATGATCTCAAGGAATAGAACAGGGAGAAAAAATATGGTTGTATACTTAAGTGAATACATTCATCCGGATGCAGAGGCTTTACTCAGGAAAAGAGCAGAGGTAGTGGACTCTTTTGAGCATGCGGAGGATATTGATGCGGTTATTCTGCGGACTGCAGAGGTAAGCAGGGAAATTATGGCGAGAGCAAAGCACTTGAAGGTAATAGGAAAACATGGCGTTGGCTGTAATACGATAGACCTTGAAGCTGCCGGGGAATACGGAATTACCGTGCTCAACACCCCGTCAGCCAACACAAATTCTGTGGCAGAACTGATTGTGGGCTTAATGCTGACGGTCAGCAGAAAAATATCCGTATGTGATGCAAAATGCAGAGAAGAAGGATTTGAAAGGATCGCCCCTCCGGAGATGACAGGTATTGAGCTGACAAATAAGACGGTAGGGTTAGTCGGCATGGGAAATATTGCACGGCGTGTAGGAGAGATACTGAAAAATGGCTTTTCGGCAGTGCTCGCGGGATATGATCCCTATTGTACGGAGGAGCAGGCAAAAGCCTGGGGGATAAAAAAGTACACGGAGCTGAAGGATCTGCTTATGGTTTCGGATATTGTGAATATCAGTGTGCCGCTTACGAAATCAACTGAAAATATGATCGCAGAGCCGGAATTTCAGTATTTTAAAAAGAATGCCATTTTAATAAATGCAGCAAGGGGCGGGATCGTCAATGAAGAGGACTTATATAAGGCTCTGAAAGAGAAAAGAATAAAAGCGGCTGCCTGTGACGCGTTTGTCAGTGAGCCGCCTGATGGAAGCAATAAGCTGATGACACTGGAGAATTTCTGCGCAACACCCCACATAGGGGCGAATACAGAGGAGGCCCTCTACCGCATGGGAATGGAGGTCGTGGAGGAGGTCCTCAACGTTCTGGAAGGGAAGGAACCGAAGCATAGAGTAATATAGCAGGCATGGAAAAAAACCATAAAAGAAAGCGGAAAGGGATTGGAAAATATGAAAACAGGATGCAGGATCGTAAAGGATATAAAGAGACCGGAAAAAACACTGGTAGACCAGTTTGCAGGAGTTGCCGTAGCAAACCTGGATGACTGTATGGGGCGGATGTCTGCAGTGCATGAGGATATTGTCCCTGTAAATAAAACAAGACTGCTGGGCACGGCTTTTACCGTAAAGGTTCCGGAAGGGGATAATCTGATGTTTCATGCAGCGATGGATCTGGCAAAGCCGGGGGATGTCATTGTCATTGATGCCGGAGGGGACACAAGAAGGTCTGTCTTTGGAGAGTTGATGGTAACTTACTGCAGGATGAAAGGAATCAGAGGGATTGTTGTGGACGGAGCAGTCAGGGATGTGGATGCAATGTCTAAAATGGAGGATTTTGCTGTCTATGCCAGAGGCGTGACACCGGATGGGCCTTATAAAAACGGGCCGGGGGAGATCAATACCACTGTAGTGTGTGGAGGAAGAGTGGTCAATCCCGGAGATATCGTTCTGGGAGATGAGGATGGCGTGATTTTTATCAGGCCTGAGGAAGCCCCGGAATTGTTGGACAAGGTACGAAAAATACAGGAAAATGAGAGAAAAATATTGGATACCATGAAAAAGGAAGGAACTTACATACGCCCCTGGGTAGAGGAAAAATTGCGGGCGCTGGGAGTGGAATACACGGACTATATGGATTACACGAAGTGTTAGGAGGAAAATTATGTATACAACAGCAGTCAATGATTTGATGTTACTATTTTTATTTTTAATGATAGGAGTGGTGCTTCGGCAGATTATAAAGCCTCTGCGCAAGCTGTATCTTCCTTCGGGACTGATCGGGGGTGCCGCTGCACTGATCATGGGGCCGCAGGTCTTGAACCTGTTTGCAATGCCCGATACCTGGTCAAGCATGGCGTCACCAATGATCAATATTGTACTGACTACTACATTATTCGGTATCGCGATCAATAAATCAAAAATGAAATCCTATGCAGGTGCGATCAGCAGTAATATGCTGTCGTATTTTTCACAGATGCTGGTTGGTATTCTTGCAGGCGTAGGACTGCAAAAGATTTGGAAAGGGCTGCCTGAAAGCTGGGGCGTTATGACCGTATTTACCTATTGGGGCGGTCATGGTGCTGCTACATCATCCGGCACGCTGTTCGAGGAATTAGGTGTAGAGGGGATGCTGAGTATTGGCCTCATCCTGGCAACCTTAGGTCTGATCGTTGCCATGGTAGCGGGAATGTTCTGGGTTAATGTGGGGGTCCGCAGGGGCTGGGCAAGAGCACTGGATAAAGGGGGAAACAGCAGGGAAAGAAAAAATGACTATGTTTTGCCGGAAGAACAGAAATCCCTGGGAAGAGCCACCATTGCGTCTGATTCCATTAACGGCCTGGCACTCCAGATGTGTTTTGTATTTCTGAGTATGTGGCTTGGAAGCGTTATATTCGGAGGAATTGCAAAAGTGATCCCGGCAGCGCAGAATATTCCCTCTCTGCTGTACGGCATAGTTGGTGCGATCATCGTATGGTTTTTCCTGACAAGAACACATCTGGATAAATACGCGGATAAGGCGGCCGTGGATAATATCGGCGGTGTGGCGCTGGAAATTTGTATCTGCTCTGCAACAGCAACATTAAATTTATCGTTTTTTGCAACATATCTTGCGCCGATTCTGATACATATGGTTATCATAATCCTTTTAATGTCACTGTTGTGTATGGTATTTATGCGCCGTTGGTTTGGAAAGGACTGGTTTCCTCTGGCACTGATGTTTTTCGGGGCAGGCTGTGGTTCTACACCCAGCGGCCTGGCGCTGGCCCGCTGTGTTGACCCGGATGTAAAGACGGAAAGCTGGGAGGCATTTGGTGTGGCGCAGGGCTGTTTTGTACCTTGTACTTCTGTGTTCGTAGCAATTTGGCCTGTTATCGCCGTAAATAATCTATGGATTCTGGCAGGGATAGGGGCGGCTGTCACAATCGTTACGATTTTGTTTAATGAGTTATTTGTAAGAAAACAAAGATAAGAGTAACAGGGGAATCTGACGAATGCCGTACAGATGAGAACAGGTCCTGAGGGCGAAGTGCTGAAATTAAAAAAAGTGCTTACACAGGGAAAAAAATTCTGTTACCATAGGATAGCAGAAAAAAATAAATAATGGTATCAGATGAAAATGGTAGTGAGATTATATGACATGATCGCAGCGAAAGTTACGAGTCATATATCTTGCTGCCTTTTTTGATGCCGGAAGAAGGAGGAATTTATTATGCCGAAAACAAAATTTCAGGATGTTATCTTTACACTTCTCATGGTGGTGGTGATGGTCTATGCACTGGTGGTGTACAACATTTCATTGGACAGAGGAGGACTTACCAATGAGGTGTTTGTAATGGCCTTTGGGGAACTGGTGATCATGGGAATCGCGGCGTTTTTGCTGGAAATGTTCCTTGCGGGGCCGCTGGCAAAGAAGCTGGCGTTTTCCATAGCAGAGCCGGGGAAAGACAGGCAGATTGTTGTGATCCTTGTGGTGTCAGCCATGACGGTGTGTATCATGTGTCCCCTGATGAGTCTTATCGCCACGCTTCTTTTTAAAGGTGTGGATTCCCAGGTTGCCGCAAAATGGCTTCAGACAACGGTTTTGAACTTTCCCATGGCGTTCTGCTGGCAGATATTTTTTGCGGGGCCGTTTGTGAGATGGATTTTCAGACATTTGTTTAAGGATAAGGAGGCGTGTGCCGGGGAAGCGGCAGCGGGAGCCCGGTAAACCGGACTCCCGCTTTGGCATTATATGAACGGACTTGTCTGTGGTATATGCGGAGTCAGATTCAGCAGCAGTTTCACAAATCCCCAGAGGGTGTTGAAAATATGGGCATTTGCTGTTCCCAGAGGCCGGCTCAGAGCACCGCTTGCCAGCAGAATGACCAGAATCCAGGTGCGGTAAGGGCGGATGCGCTGGTAAAAGACGGAGACTCCGGGCCATAATTCGGCCAGCACGTTGGAACCGTCCAGCGGCGGAATCGGAATCAGGTTAAATACGCCCAGGCCGATGTTCATAACTGCCGAATAATACAGCAGCCGGATAAATACGGTGACGGACACGGAGTCAGCGCTTCCGTATTTTCCAAGAAGGCCATAGAGAAGCAGGGACAGAAAGGCAAGGATAAAATTCATGAAAGGACCGGCCAGGGAAACCATGATGATGCCTGATTTTCGGTTCTTATAATACCGGGTGTTGATCCTCACGGGTTTTGCCCATCCCATTCTGAAAATAATCAGGCACAGAGTGCCGAAAGGATCCAGGTGTTTCAGCGGATTCAGCGTCAGTCTGCCGTCCATTCTGGGAGTCGGATCACCCAGCCGGTCAGAGACCCAGCCGTGGGCAAATTCGTGGCCCATGATCGCTATGAGCACCACAGGGGCAATATACAGAATATCACGGAGCTGTTGAAGATAATAACTGGAATGAAGCATAAGCATTTCCTCCAATCTTATATGTAATGTGTTCGTTTTGAACCATTATAATCAATGAAGGAGAATTATGCCAGTGTTTTTTTTATCATCTGCCCCATGATATGCAGCGTGGTCAGTGCAGCCAGACGGCAACAGTAATATATGGTGTAATGGATCAATTAAGAGGTGCCGTTTGCATTGTTACTATAGATAGATTATGTTATAATATCACGTATATCCATATATGATGATGTGAGGTGAGGGCTATGGGAAAGGAGAAAACTAAAATTGTATTGGCAGCTATAACTGCTATCGTATCAATTTTTGGTGCTGTTTATGGTGGGAGCAAGGTTATTAAAAATAATAATGGCAATGTAGGAAATTTTACTACTAGTGGAGATCGAGGAAGTGTTGTCGTTAATGGAGAGAGTGGTGATATAAATGTTAACTACAATAATGCAGAGGACGATAATGAAAATAAAAAAGGGGTAAGTTTGACGGCGCCATCCGGTATATATCCTGATTATTATTATTGTCTTGTCAATGATAAATTTTATAGAACGGATTCTTTTATATGTCCTGCTTTCGACATTACGAATAATAATACAGATTATGATATAAAGATAGATACTATTGATATTAATATATTAGACTATACAACGTGTGATACTATAATACATTTTGGCAGTCAAGGAGCTGGGCCTGCTGAAATCCAGTTATTTGAGAGTGACAGCAACATAGGCAGTAAAGTAAATACTAAATATACAGCAATGTATAGTGGTAGTTTGGAGGGAACTGAAATCCATAGTTATGGAAAATATCTAAAAATTAGCCCTGGAGGAATTGAAGCCGTAGCAGTTGATGTTTCCCCTGAGGAACCAGGGTTATATACCATTAATATGACCATAAATTATACATTAAAGGACGAAACATTTTCTCAAGATACGGAAGAGTATAAAATGATCGTTTTGGACGAGGATAAGAACATTGCACAAAATTATCAGCTTCCAGGTGCGAAAGGTGGATTTTTTAAAGATGAGGAACACATAGATGAGATAAAAGAGTATTTAAATACGGTAAAGCCTGATAGCTGCGGTGATTGGACCTTTAAATAGATACTTTATATTTAGGACTCGGATAATCATAATATCTGGAATCGAGAAGTCCTATACATACTACATGTTGCCGCATATCCTCACCGGACAGCATGATCTGTATTTGAGAAAAGTTATGGCTGATAGTGAGGAAATTAGGAAGTGTATTAAAAAACACATCGAAAAGCGTATCGATGTGTTTTTTGTCTCTCTATGTGGGTATGTTTGCGGTGTATAATTGTTAAGATTTGTTTCATTCTTACTGGCTCAGGAGGCTGCTTACTTGGAAAAACTGTAAAATTTTCTGTTTCTGTAATGAAAGAGAATTACGCCAGTGTTTTTTTCGTCATCTGCCCCATGATATGCAGCATGGTCAGTGCAGCCAGACGGCAGCCGGTAGTGGCGGGAGTGTCGTAGGACGGCGCGGTTTCCACCAGATCGAAGCCTATGATGTCCGCTTTTGCGCAGATGCCGCTGAGCAGTTCGCAGGTCTCATCATAGAGCAGTCCCCCGGGAGAAGGCGCGGCTGTGGCGGGCATGAGGGAAATGTCGTAGGCGTCAATATCGAAGGTGATGAAGGTCTTGCCCGCCGGTATCTGAGCCAGCACTTTTTCCACACCAAGACGGTGAAAATCTTTGGCAGTTATGACGGTGTTGGCTGCCCTGGCTTCCTCCCAGTCCTGACGGGAACTGCTGCCCAGACCCCGCATGCCAATCTGGACAATACTGCCGATGTGGGGCATTTCACGCATTCTGCGGATGGGGCTGCCGTTTCCGTATTTCTGGGGGCCACGGGACATGGCAAAATCCAAATGAGCATCAAACTGTACGATGTTGATGGTTTCCCCAATCTCATCAAGTGCTTTTGCCACGGGGATGGAGATGGAGTGGTCACCGCCCATAACGGCCGGGGCGGCACCCCGCTTTATGATCCCGCGCACACTTTCTTCTATAGAAGAGAAACAGTATTCGCGGTCACCGTGGAGCATATCCGCATCCCCGCAGTCCACAACTTTGATGGGGGAGGCCAAAAGACAGGCATCCTCCTCAGGGTCGTAGAAGCCGGTCTCACCTCTGGCATAGGCAGTGGATATGTTTCTGATGGCCCGGGGCGCCAGTCTCTGGCCTCCGTACCAGGCTGCGCCCTGGTCATATGGCACGCCCAGGACCGCTATATCGGCGTCCAGGGTGTCCATGTCGGTACAGATAGGATATTTGGCAAAGGAACAGATTCCTGTAATGGGTAAGTTGATATTTTCCATGATGGATACCTCCTGAAAAACTATTTTTGTAACTGTCTATATTGTAGCAGGCACTGGTCATTAAGAACATGGAGGGAAAAAGGTATATGGGGCATCTGACTTATACATTTAAAGTATTTTCATGGATTTTCTTAAAAATGAAAAGTAGTATACAGGCGGGAAAATAGATGGACAAGGTGTGGGGAAAGACTTATAATGGACAAAGTGAATGGACAGGAGGCGGCAGAGGCGTATGGACAGTACGGATAAAAAGATCCTGAATATCCTTCAGGGAAATGCCAGAATCTCCATGAAGGAGCTGGGTACCCTGGTGGGTCTCACCTCCCCGGCGGTCACTGAACGGGTGCGGCGCCTGGAGGAAGAGGGGATCATTGAAGGATACAGGACCATTATAAAAAGAGGAAGGATCCAGAAAGGAATGGCAGCGTTCATCAACATGGAGATACCGAGCAGCAGCTGGCAGAAACTGGCCAGATATTGTGAAGATTCCCCTTATGTGCTTGAGCTGTACCACACCATCGGCGTTTACGGAGCCACCATGAAGGTCTTTGTCCCGGATACCGGGCAGTTCGAGGGACTCCTGGGAGAATTGGGAAAGTTCGGTAATACCGTGTCATCGGTGATCCTCTCGTCAAAATTCTCTAAGAAGGAATTGCCGGAATAAGGAATAATATTTATGCAAATAACATAAAATTTTATGAGATTTTAGTGGAAAACACCGGAAAACTGTGATACTATTATGTATAACGAAATTTTATGTTGTAACGTGCTGAAATCTTTGACGGGTGTTTTGCATGAGGAGGAAAAAACATGAAATTACTTACATATAAACTGCAGGGTGATGATAAGGAACGGCTGGGATTGATGTGCTCCTTTGCATTCCATCGTTTTATCCCTATTGAAGATCTGGGGATTCATTTCAGGGATATGAATGATCTGATCGAGAATATAACCCCGGAACAGAGGAAGATTATGGAACAGGCCTGTGACCAGCCGGACAGAAGGCTTCTGCGTTATGAAGATGTTGTCCAGTGTGCCCCGATTCCCCATCCGAGACAGGATATGATCTGTCTGGGCATGAACTTCAGGGAGCATGCAGTGGAGTCCAGCCGTTTTAAAAAAGAGCAATTCGATCAGGAACGTCCTTACGCAGTGTATTTTTCCAAACGCGTGAATGAGGCAACACCTGACGGAGGTACCATTCCCTCCTATCCCGGGCTGGTGGACAGCCTGGACTACGAAGCGGAGCTGGCAGTTATCATAGGGAAAGAAGCGAAGAATGTAAAGAAGGAAGACGCGTTTGACTATGTATTCGGCTATACGGTGATCAATGATGTAAGTGCCAGAAATGTGCAGACACGCCATAAGCAGTGGTATTTTGGAAAGAGCCTGGATGGATTCACCCCCATGGGACCATTTATCGTCACAGAGGACGATGTTCCGAGACCGCCGAAGCTGGCCATCAAGAGCAGGGTCAATGAGGTACTGCGGCAGAACAGCAGTACGGATATGTTCATTTTTGATATTCCCCATGTGATCGCGGAATTATCTGCGGGCATGACATTAAAGCCCGGCACCATCATTGCCATGGGAACACCGGCAGGGGTGGGAATGGGGATGATTCCCCCAAGATTCCTGAATCCCGGGGATGTTGTGGAGTGCGGAATTGAAGGTATTGGATGTATCAGGAACACAATTGTGTAATTGTGTACAGGGCAGAGCCCGCTGAAGTTCATAGATTTGTGAATAGTAACAATTTACCAGATTAATGTAAAAAAATGAAAAAAACTATTGAAATATGAAAGGGAATATGATAATATTGCAGTGTTGTTTGAGAAAACGGTGTATTGTTATCGTATTCCCATACATGCCCAGATAGCTCAGTTGGTAGAGCAGAGGACTGAAAATCCTCGTGTCGCTGGTTCGATTCCGGCTCTGGGCATTTTTTTACACGGCAAATGTCTTTCGGTGGAAAACAAATATCTTTATAAGAAAGATATTGTCGGTAAAGTATCCGCACAGCGGATTCTAAGGTTAATTATAAGAAAGGTGAGGATTGGAAAACATGTATTCATTGGAAGAAATTCAGGCAACAGATCCGGAAATAGCGAAGTGTATTAATGATGAGGTTGAGCGTCAGAACTCCCACATCGAGCTGATCGCATCAGAAAACTGGGTAAGCAAGGCAGTTATGGCTGCTATGGGAAGCCCGCTGACAAACAAATATGCGGAGGGATATCCGGGAAAACGCTACTACGGCGGCTGCGAATGTGTGGATGAAGTGGAACGTCTCGCTGTAGAACGCGCAAAAGAACTGTTTGATTGTGAATATGTGAATGTACAGCCCCATTCCGGTGCGCAGGCAAATATGGCTGTGTTCTTTGCCATGCTGAAGCCAGGTGATACGGTTATGGGCATGAATCTGGCCCACGGCGGACACCTTTCACACGGAAGCCCGGCTAACTTCTCCGGCGCATACTTTAACATTGTGCCTTACGGAGTAAATGATGAGGGTGTGATCGATTACGAGGAAGTCCGCAAAATTGCGCTGGAGTCAAAACCAAAGCTGATCGTGGCCGGCGCCAGTGCCTACTGCAGAATCATTGATTTCAAGAAATTCAGGGAGATTGCCGACGAGGCAGGTGCTTACCTGATGGTAGATATTGCCCATATCGCAGGTCTGGTGGCAGCAGGCGTACACCCAAGCCCCATCCCGTATGCGCATGTGACCACCACCACAACCCACAAGACACTGAGAGGCCCAAGGGGCGGTATGATCATGTGCAGCGCTGAGATCGCGAAAAAATTCAATTTCAACAAAGCCGTATTCCCGGGAATCCAGGGCGGTCCGCTGATGCACGTGGTAGCTGCCAAGGCAGTCTGCTTAAAAGAGGCGCTGCAGCCTGAATATAAAGAGTACCAGAAAAACATTGTGAAGAATGCCAAAGCGCTTTGCGACGGCCTTCTGAAACGTGGTATCAACATTGTGTCAGGAACCACAGAGAACCATCTGATGCTGGTGGATCTAAGAGGCACAGGGGTGACAGGCAAAGCCATGGAAAACCTGCTGGATGAAGCAAACATCACCTGCAATAAAAATGCCATTCCCAATGACCCGGAATCACCGTTTGTGACAAGCGGTGTGCGTCTGGGAACAGCTGCAGTGACATCCAGGGGAATGAATGAGGAAGACATGGATAAGATTGCAGAGGCTATTGCCATTATGGTGAAAGAACCGGAGAAGAAAGAGCAGGCCAAGGCTATTGTGAAGGAACTGACAGATAAATATCCGCTGAATGCATAAGAAATACAGCACTGCCGGACCGGGAAATACCCGTGTCCGGCAGTTTTTTTATCTTTTTTTATCCGAAGACTTCCCTGCTGTACTTGTCAATCTCTTGGGTTATCACATCATATACCCCCTCATAGGTACTTGTGGGGAGGCCGATGGATGCGTTGGGGATGAAATAGTATTTTCCGTTTTCATCGCAGGCTCTTTTGACCTCTCTTGCAATGACATTTCTGGACCATCCTTCATAATCCACTTTGGCACTGTCAATCCCGCCCATGAAAGAAATTTTGCCGCCGTACTTTTCAATCAGTTCCGGTATCCGGTTGGTGGTCATGACGCCCTGCCAGATGTCCACGCCCATATCGATCATATAGGGCACAAAGGTAGCTGCATAGGAATCCGAGTGGTGTACGATCAGTTCCACACCATGGGATTTATAGTATCCGTAGATCTTTTTATAGCCCGGCAGATAGAACTCCTCAAACATGGCCGGGGACATAAAGGTGGAGGTCTGGCTGCCCCAGTCATCGTGGTGGAACAGGCCGTCCGGTTTCAGGTGTGTGCAGATTTCCTCTGCAAGCTGCAGTTCAAAATCCGTGAGGTAATCGATCAGTTCATGCATGGCTTCCGGTTCCTCGTACAGATTGATGAGGGTGGTCTGGATTTCCCCCAGATGGTGACACTGTTCAAAAAGGCCCGGGGCTACAAAAGGCATAACAAAAGATTCCCTGCGGTCTGTCTCCTCTGCCTGTTTGATAAAAGGCTCCCACTCCGCGTCAGAGAATTTGACACTGGGTGCATGTACATAATCCCTCCAATGCCGGATATCCTTGATCACCACCTTTTCAGGCGTGTGCACAGGGAAAGCGCCCGGTGTGCCCTTGGGCCAGGAACGTGTGATACCCCAGGCATTCTTTACATTCATCTCCCCGTATTTGGGGTTGGGATTGTGTCCGCCAAGAGGGTTCTGAATGAGCCGGAAGGCCTCATACTGATTGACAAAGCGGTCAGGACTGCCGCCTCTGATTGTCTCCATAAGGTTTTGACGTTTGGTTAACATAATATTATTCCTCCTTTTCTTATTCACATACTATTTCCGTTTTTCCAGTTCTGCAGAATATTTTTCTATTTTGTCCCTTGTGAGGCGGAAACCGAAAATCATGATGACAGCACCCAGAGCTACGGCAATGGCGGGAATGATCGTAAAGCCCATGCTGATTCCGCGCTCTAACTGCGGGGACGTGATCCCTTTTTCCACAGTTTCCAGATTGAAGCCTGCGATGGCGAGACAGGCGCTGATCAAAATGCCGCGGCTCACCACGCCAATCTTCAGTGGGATGTTGCTGAGTCCCATGATCAGTCCGGTGGCATTTTTTCCGGTTTTGTATTCGCTGTAAATGGCACAGTCCGCATAGAGAGCGGGGCCGCACGCGTTTGTCATGGTGCAGAAGAACTGAGCCAGGCTGACCAGGATGATCACTGCCCAGGGCTGCCGATAGAAGAGAAATCCCAGCACAAGCACAACTGCCATGGCAAGATAGGCGTAGATGACAGTGTTTCTGGCAGAGAACTTTTTGGCTGCTGTTTTGGAAAGATAAGAAGCTGCAACTCCCAGCAGGCTGGAGATGAGGATGAATGTAGCAGTCAGGTCCTTGTTGTGCGCAACATAGGTGAAATAATATACGGCAATGCCGCTGGCGACAAAACTGTAGATATATTTTGCCAGGTCGGCTACGGTCAGCCCTAAGAGGTAGGGATTGGTGGTGAGGCACTTCAGGAGGCCGTTTCCCTTATCCTGGCGGCCGCGGGCTTTCTTCTCCGCAAGTTCACGCCGCATCCTCTCAATTTCCTGGGCACCGGTTTCCTCGTAGCCTTCAAACATTTTAAAATGCGCGAAGTAACCGGCTGCCATCAGTGCGGCAAAGGCAAAGGCTGTGGCGCCGTAGGAATTCTTTTCTCCAACAATACCGGCCATGACAGCTACCACTGCCGGGCCTACATAGGAATAAAATACCCTGCCCAGAGACTGCCAGATAGCTCTTGATGAGGACAGAGCCATGCGGTCCTCCGGGGTCTTGGAAGCCATGTTGATCATGGAAATGTTGGCTACGAATGGAATGTTCCATGCAATATGGCTTGTGATCGTGGCTGCGATGATGATCACCACGGCTGCGGTTCCGCTTCCCACGCGTACGAACTGGAATGCGTAAAGAAACGGCACCAGCCATGGGATGACCACCAGCCAGGAGCGGTAGCGCCCCCATTTCATAGGCTTAAATGTGTCCAGAATAACTCCGTATATCCAGGACAGCGCAGCATCCACTACACTGGCTATGGTTGTGATCATGGTAACGATCGGGAGTGAAAATTCTGCAATATTTGTCAGGAAATAAGTAAAATAATACGTTTCAATATTGGTCATAAAGGAAAAGCCAAAGTCCCCCACACCAAAAAATCTTTTCAGGGATCTGCTGATTCCGTTTCGCTTCTTCCCTCCATCTGAATCCCCCATATCTTCTCCTTTCTGCTGCCCGGTCTGATGGGCATCTTAACAGGCGGCCATTCTGTCGCTGCAAAATCTGCGGCTGTGTACAGATGCCGGCGGCTGGCAGTACAGTATGGCTTTGTTGTCGCTGTTTTCCGTCTGTGTTGTCTGCAATGATATTTATGACGTCTTTTTAAAATTCACCTCCTGACCGACTTATGCAAATAAATATATTGCAAATGTTATATGTGGATTATATCATCTGTAAAAAATAACGTCAATATAATTTGTGGTTATTTTGATAATTGGGAATGCAAATAGAAGAGAGGAGATGTTTTTTCAGAATTGCAGCGGAATGAGGGGGATGAAAAACACCATTCCGGCAGGCAGGATGAAACTGCGTGACAGAATGGTGTATAAGATTTCTAATATCCGATGATAGTGCCGGCAATAAGAAGGATAATGCAGGCACCCCATGCCAGAAGCATAAAAGGCATGATAAATTTTATCCATTTGTTAAAAGGAACACGTCCATAAGACAGGAATGCTATCAGTGCGCCCATAGTAGGATAACAGAGGTTGCTCAGGCCGTCTCCAAACTGGAAAGCCAGGATGGTAAGCTGTTTGCTGAGTCCGGTTATCTCTGCAACAGGCATAAGTACGGGCATGGTAACCAGTGCCTGGCTGCTTCCTGAAGGGATAAAGAAATTCAGAATGGTCTGTACCACCAGCATTCCGATACTGGTAAGACTTTCAGGCAGTCCCGCCAGCACACCGGACAGACCGTGGATAATGGTATCCAGAATCAGTCCCTGCTGCATGACAACAGAGATGGCCCTTGCCATTCCAATGGCCATCGCCGCGATAAACACGGATTTGGCTCCCTCTAAAAGCTCGTCTGCAATCTTGCCGCTCTTGTAGCCTGCAATGATTCCGCATACGATCCCGCAGATGATATAGACGGCTGACATCTCCGGCATTCCCCATCCCCATTTCAGACAGCCGATAACGATGAGAAGGATAGCAGCCATAAATACCACAACCACCAGTTTTCTGCGTCCGGTAAACGCAGTTTCCTCCTGGTCCCCTGCAAGATCAGAATAGTCCTGTCCGGCCATGAGTCCTTTTGATGGGTCTTTCCGAACCTTTTCAGCATAGCGGATCACGTAGAAGATACTGACCAAACCAAGTACGACCAGAGCCACCATACGGTAGGAAAAACCGGAGAACAGTTTCAGGCCGCCGATGATCTGGGCGTTTCCAACCGTGTAATAGTTTGCCGGGCCGGCGGACCACCCTACGATATCTGCAATGAATACGACGGATATCCCTGTTATGACGTCGTATCCCAGTGCAAGACAGATGGGGATACAGACGGCTGCGAAGGGAATCGTGCCTTCCAGCATTGCGGGAAACCCTCCGATGAAGAGAAAGAAGACCATAATACCGATCAATACCAGTTTACTGTGCTTTTCACCCAGCTTTTTGGATAGTGTCATGACTGCGGCTTTTAAAGCCCCCGTACTGTTTACAAGACCGATTGCGGCGCCGATTGTAAAGATCATGGTGATCAAAGCCGCTCCATCCTGGATTCCCTGGGGAATGGACTGGAATAATCCCATAAAACCTACAGGAGAAGATTCCACATATTGAAAGCTGTCCGCATCCACGACCTGTTTTCCGTCTACCTCCACTCTGTTGTACTGCCCCGCAGGAACCAGCCATGTGCAGATCACCATCAATACCAAAATGGCAAACAGAATGACAAATGCATGCGGAAATTCGTGTTTCTTTTTGTTCATTTGTGTTTCCTCCTTCTTTCTTGATTTGCTTTCGTATGATACAAAAGTATATGAATAACTTGTTGAATTTTTGTTGAAATCAGGAGGGGAATTTTTCACCGCTGAACTCTTTCTTTCCTGTCATACGTTTATTTTATTGTTATCACTGCCCGGACGGTTAAGTCTTCCTCCCTGCGCACGATTCTCTCAGAGGGCACGGAGAAATTCGGCATTCCGTCCTCATCCCAGAATATTTTGCCCACGGAGGCGTTGCGCCCTGCGTCGTAAAGGGGCTGGTAATCCTCATCAACCAGGTAGCGTTCCTCCTGGCGTCCGTGGTAGATGATCAGGTCTTCCGTATCGTCGTCTGATTTGGTGAAGCTGTTGTGCCCCAGTCCGAACTGGCCGGTGGCCCGACTGCTCTGGAATACGGGGAAGGGAAGTTTTTTCCAGGAGGCAGCATCCAGAAGGTCTGCATTTTCATCTGCATAGAGGAGTCCCACGCAGTACAGGGCGTCTGTGCCGCTGCCGGAGAAGGTCAGGAATATCTTACCTCCGTGTTTGATAATGCCGGGGCCTTCATCTACGGGGAACCCGTGCAGCTCCCAGGCGTATTCCGGATGGGACAGGCGGACAGCCGGGGTGCACAGCGTCCAGGGGTTGGAGAGCTGTGCAATGAAAATGTCAGAGATATTGTTTGTTTTCTGCGCCCAAAGAAAATAATGTTTTCCTTTATGTTCAAAATGTGTATGGTCAAGAGAAAAATCCGTGAAAGCAATATCGCCTTTTACCTCAGTAACCACCGGGCCTTTCTGCTCCCAGGTCCCGGTTAGGGGATCGCGGTCTTTACACTCCAGACAGTGGGGGCGGATGCGCCAGGAGGATTCCTCCGATATGGTGGTGGTGTAATAAATATACCATTTTCCGTCAATATAATGGATCTCAGGTGCCCAGATATGAGGGCTTAAGGTGCCTCCGGCTATGGGCCGGCGCTCATAGACCACCTTTTCCTCATAGGCCCCGGAACCGTCTGCCAGCCCGCCCAGGGTGGAAGCCCGGCGCAGGATTATGTAAAGATACTGGTATTTTCCGTCCAGATTGTGCTCCATATCGGTATGGGATGCTGTGAAATAATACATACCGTCCGTGTGCTTGTAAATAAACGGGTCCGCTCTGTGATAAATAAAGGGATTTGGAAAACGTGTCTCCTCCAGGCGGCCGGTCACCTCACAGGTTTGGCAGTCCTTGGTTATCCTATCAGTTTCGGACAGATTCCAGCGGACTTTCCGCTCTTCCTGCATACCGTTTGTATACTCCACAGTGACTCTTTCCGGAAAAGGCGGTTTTTCTCCCGGTTTTGCGGTGATATGGACTTCCTCCACCGCGTGCAGGAGCACCGGCTCAGGTTTTCCGTAATTTTTTTGAAGTTCTGAGAGAATTTCCATCGGAATTTCAACGGCGCCGTTTGGGGCCGGCTTCTGTGTGATCGGGTAGAGCTGTTCAAATTCATAATCCCTGTCTGTGCAGACTGCTCCCGTATAATGGATAAAATCTGTTGTGCATACAAGATGCATGCTGGACTCATATACCGCGTCAGACGCCGCGATCAGATAAGTGCCGTTGATTAATTGGTAAATGGATGGGGAATGCAGCCTTTTGGAACCGAAATCCGGGAACCAGATTCCATTGTTTCCGTTTAACTGATACCAGTCAGACCCGTTGTAGCTGTATTCCAGGTGAAGACTGTCAGATTCCGGATTGTTCCAATCCAGGGTATAAGGACGCAGCCAGGCCGTTTTCTGACCTTTTCTGCAGAGAGAATCATCCCAGGGAAGTATATGCATGTTCTTCATAATAACTCCTTTTGGGCAGATGTTTTAACAAAATAAGAGTATTTTCATCTTAACACAAAAGAAAAGGGTTGACAAGCAGGTAAAAACAAGTATTTAATTAATATATAAAACGTTTAAGTAAAGGATGCGGCGGGCAGTCCGCCGATGCGGTACGGGGGTAATTATGGCTACGATCAAAGAAATTGCAAAGGCATGTCATGTCTCGGTGGCTACGGTGTCGAATATTCTGAACGACAAGCCGGGGGCCAGTGAGAATACAAGGGAAATGGTTCTGAAGGTGGCCAGGGAGATGGACTATATGCCCAACTACATGGCTAAAAACCTGAAGACGAAGAATTCCAGGAGCATAGGGGTTATTGCTGAGGATATGACCATTTTCAGCATTCCGGATATCATAGACGGGATAACAGAATACTGTGAGGAAGTGGACTACCAGATACTGCTGACCAACTTAAGGCTCTATAAGAAATATAATGACACTTACTATGGAAGAACGGATTTTTACGGGATTGTGCAGCAGGAGATCAAAAAACTCATGGCAAAGCAGGTGGAGGGAATCATCTATGTGACAGCCCATGAGCGTGTGATACGGTGTATTCCCGAGGACCTTCCCATACCGGCGGTGATGGCATACGGCTATACAAGAAGCGGTAAGGTTCCTTCCGTTGTGGTGGATGACGAGCACGGAGCGCTGGATATTGTCAATCATCTTATTGAGAACGGACATGAGAAGATTGGGGTGATCACAGGTAAAGCGGACAGCCTTCATATGCAGGCGCGTCTGATCGGATACCAGAAAGCCCTGCTGAACCATAAAATCCTGTATGACCCGGAGCTTGTAAAGACAGGAGACTGGACGCGGCCTGCAGGATACATGTATACAGATGAACTGCTGGAAAAAGGGGTGACAGCCATTTTCTGCATGAATGACCTGATGGCAGGCGGCGTATATGACCGTCTGGATGAGCTGGGACTTAAGATTCCACAGGATATTTCCATAACAGGGTATGACAACAGGGAACTTTCCAGTTATTATAAACCGCCTTTGACCACCATTACCCTGCCTCTGCACGATATCGGATACCGTGCCGGGGAAGTGATGATCGGTCTTCTTGAAAAAGAGATTCCGGAACAGAAAACAGAAGCAGTCTACCAGGTGAAATGCCAGCGTCTGCTGCGTAAATCCGTCAGAAATATCAGTCAGGGACAAAAAAGCAGCAATGGTACAAGTTCCTGAAACGATGGTACAAGTAAGGAAAACAGAAAAATTTTACAGCCTCTCGGGGAAATGTGGAGCACATCCCCCGGAGGCTGTTTTTTTGTGGTTTTGTACAAAGAATGAAAGGGGGAACAGCGCAAAAAAGGCTTTATCAAAATAAAGAATTGTACAATGTGCACATACTTAAACGATTTAAAAATAAAAAAAGTTGTGTAAATATTTAAAATAAGAGTAAAAAAGAGAAAAACAGAGAATAAGTGATTTAGAATAGAAATTAATGGAAATATATCTGAATTAACAAACTTGAAAACATCTGAAAAGTGGTCTATAAAAGAGAAAAACACACAGAGCCGCTGAGTAAAAATAACTAAAACAGCAGGAATGGCTCAGAAAAAATAAAACAGGCGGATATCCGAAACAAAATAAGAGTGATGGAAAAGATGTACGCTTAAACGTTTAATAACAAAAACCTCATCAAAGGACGAGCAGCCAATGATCTGAGGGCGAAATGCTCCGGGCTGACCGGAGCAAGGAAAGAGATATGAAGGGAGAGCAAGTATGAACGGTGAGAAATTACAGTCCCTGCCTCTTGGTGACATAAGGATAGAGGACGCGTTCTGGGGTAAATATATCCGGCTGGTAAAAGATGTGATTCTCCCTTACCAATGGGAAACACTGAATGACAATGTACCGGATGCAGAGCCAAGCCACTGCATCAAAAACTTCAGAATCGCCGCCGGCGAGGAGAAAGGCACCTTTCAGGGAGCTGTTTTCCAGGATACGGATGTGGCAAAGTGGCTGGAAGCCGCCGCGTTCACCCTGGCTTCCGGCGGAAGGGATGAGATGCTGGAAAGTCTGGCTGATGAAACGATTAAGTTGATCGGTAAGGCCCAGTGTCCTGACGGATACCTGAATACCTATTACACCATTCAGGAGCCGGATCGCAGATGGTCAAACCTGAAAGAAGGGCATGAGCTATACACAGCGGGACATATGATAGAAGCTGCTGTTGCCTATTATGAAGCCACAGGCAAGGACGCGTTTCTGAAGATCGTATCCAGGTTTGCGGATGTTATCTGTGAAAAGTTCGGTCCGGATGAGGGACAGTGCCACGGCTATCCGGGACATCCGGAGGTGGAACTGGCACTGGTGAAGCTCTACCGGGCAACAGGAGAGAAAAGATATCTGGAGGTATCCAAATATTTTGTAGAGCAGAGAGGTGTGGGGGAGAATTACTTCTTCCAGGAGGAAAAAGGTGAGAAATACCGGCAGATCTTCCCGGAATTCAAGGATTACAGCCCGGCATACTCACAATCCCACCTTCCGGTCAGGGAACAGAAGACCGCCGAGGGACACGCAGTGCGTGCCGTATATCTGTACTGTGCCATGGCAGACCTGGCATACGAGTACCGGGATGAATCCCTGCTGGATGCCTGCAGAACCCTGTGGGACAATATGGTGAAGAAGAGAATGTTCATCACAGGAGGCATAGGTTCTTCCGGGCTTCTGGAGCGTTTTACCACGGATTATGACCTGCCGAATGACTGTAACTACTCAGAATCCTGTGCATCCATCGGCCTGGCGCTGTTCGGCAGAAGGATGGCCGAGATCACAGGGGAAGCAAAATATATGGATGTGGCGGAGACAGCACTCTATAACACGGTCCTGGCGGGAATCGCCATGGACGGCAGGAGCTTCTTCTATGTAAACCCTCTGGAGGTATGGCCGGACAATTGCCTGGAGAGAACTTCAAAGGAACATGTAAAGCCTGTGCGGCAGAAATGGTTCGGCGTGGCATGCTGCCCGCCAAACATAGCCAGAACGCTGGCATCCCTGGGGCAATACCTGTACGGAAAGGGAAAGGATTCCCTGTACATAAACTTATATGTCTCCAACGAGGCGCAGACTGTCATAAACGGTGTAAAATGCAGCGTAAAGATTGACAGCGGATATCTGGATGACGGCACAGTGAACATAAGTCTTCACCCGGAGCACAAGACAACAGGAACCCTGGCACTTAGGATTCCCGGCTGGGTGAAAACCTACTGTGTATTCCGAAACGGTGAAAAGATCAGAGAGCCAAAGACAGAGAAGGGCTACCTGCTCATAAGCGGTGAGCTGGAGCAGGAAGAGATCACCCTGAAATTTGACATAAAACCAAGATTTGTCCACGCAAACCCAAAAGTACGGGCAGACAGCGGCAAGGCAGCACTTATGAGAGGGCCCCTTGTGTATTGTCTGGAGGAGACGGACAACGGCAGCAACCTGGCATCTGTTTTTGTGGATACGGGACAGGAACTGTCAGAGCATTATGAACCGGAGCTTCTGGGCGGAACCACTGTGATCTGCCTGAAGGGTAAGAAAATAACAGAGTCCTGCTGGGATGACGATACCTTATACCGGGAATGTAAGACAGAACTTGAAGATATTGAATTAAAAGCAGTTCCCTATTGCCACTGGGGCAACCGTACAACCGGCGAGATGCTGGTTTGGATCAAAGAACTGCTGTAACATTTGTATCATACAGAGGGAGAAATCCTCTGATTTGATAAAGGAACGTAACGATTCAGCGACAGCGCTTTACAGCCAGGTGAAAATCACATCACGAAAGACGATCTTACATGGACTTTTGCCCGGAGCTGTGGAGACACTGAAAGTTACAAAGCATCTATAATATTAAGAAACGGAGGCAACAACAATGAAGAAGAAGGTTTTAGCAGCATTACTCAGCGCAGCCATGATCGGCACTATGTTAGCAGGATGCGGATCCAAAGGCGGAGACGATGCAAAAGAGAGCAGCACCAAGGAGACAGGTAAAAGAGAGATGGAAGTGGAAGGTGATGATGTCACCACACTTACTGTCTGGACATTCATTGAGAACCACCAGGATTTCTATACAAATATGGCAGAGAAATGGAATGAGGAAAATCCGGACAAGAAAGTAAAACTGGTTCTTTCCAATATGGCATATGATGATATGCACAACAAATTATCTCTGGCTCTGGAATCCGGCGAGGGTGCTCCCGACGTAGTTGATATTGAGTTAGGTAAATTCCCGGCATTCATGACAGGCGAAGTCGGACTGAAAGACTTATCTGATGTGATCGCACCTTACAAAGAGAACGTGGTTGAGTCCAGACTTGACTTATACTCCAAGGACGGAAAATATTACGGACTGCCCACTCATGTAGGAACAACCGTTGCTTTCTACAACACAGAGGCTCTTGACGCAGCAGGCGTTGATTACACCACGATCAAGACCTGGGATGACTTCAAAGCAGCAGGTGAGAAATACAAAGAAGCTACAGGAAAAACCTTCGCGGCAGCTGAGACAACAGCACAGTGGACTCTGAACCTGATGCTGGCTC
Organism: Blautia sp. NSJ-175; assembly: GCF_022867815.1. Taxonomy (NCBI): domain Bacteria; kingdom Bacillati; phylum Bacillota; class Clostridia; order Lachnospirales; family Lachnospiraceae; genus Blautia; species Blautia sp. NSJ-175. The sequence goes on along the minus strand of NZ_JALIFQ010000009.1, from coordinate 223,878 downwards.
AGAAGGGCGGAGACTACATGACAGAGGACGGCAAGCTGGATGTAAACAATGACAAAATGGTAGAGTGCTTACAGTATATGAAAGATATGCAGGCAGCAGGCGCCCTGGATACCATCGCAGGCGGACAGCCGGACAATGAGGAAGCATATCCGTTATTCAACTCCGGTGATGTGGCAGCAGCTATCATGCCGTTCTGGCAGACAAGCCGTTACACAAGCTACATGACAGACCTGAAAGGCAAAGTAGCCATCGCAGCTCCTCCGGTATGGGGTGACAACGACGCGGTTAAGACCATCGGCGGCGGCGGAACAGGTACCGCAGTTGTGGCAGGCAGTGAGAACGCAGACCTGGCAGCAGAAGTATTTGCTTATATCAAACTTTCCGAGACAGCCAACGAAGAAGTATGGAATGTATTGGGATTTGACCCGGTCAACACAGCTCTCTGGACAGACACAGCCATTACAGAGAATCCGGACAATGCATTTATCCAGTATTTCAATACAAAACCATTTGACACACTGAACGAACTGGCTGACGGCATCGGCCTTCTGAAATGCTATACAGACGAGAAAATGCCGTCTGTAAACAACACCTTCTGTACCGTTACACTGAATGATATTTTTGAATCTGACGCAGATGTGAAGACAGCTCTTGACGATGCACAGGATTCCTTAGAGAACGAATTTGCTGAATAAAAATTCATAAGTTATCGCTGCGGCCTGACCGTCGGGTCAGGCTGCAGTTTTGTTGGAGGAGAGAGAAAGGAGTATAAAATGAACAAAGTGAAAAAATTCTTTTACTCACAGAAAGCAGCTCCTTACGTGTTTGTCTTGCCGTTTGTACTTACGGTACTGTTATTCTGGATTTTCCCGATTGGAAACGGCGTACTTTTAAGCTTTCAGGATGTGTTAAAAGATAAATGGGTAGGATTAAAAAACTATGAGAGGCTTCTGTCTGATAAGATTTTCCTGAAGGCAGTTTGGAACAGTGTAAAATATATGATCGGAACCTGCGCGCTGCTGATTCCGTTCCCGCTTTTATTTGCAAGTCTTCTGAACAGTAAATTAATGAAAAAACCCGGATTTTTCAAATCCATTTATTTCCTGCCGGCGCTGACATCCGTCGTTGTTGCAGGTACCATTTTCCGTCTGATCTTCGGAGAAATGGATACAGCTTTGGCAAACCGCGTGATTGAATTTTTCGGACATTCCCCCATCAAATGGCTGAAAGGCCAGTGGACCGGATATTTTGCACTGCTTCTGGTAGCCTGCTGGAGATGGACCGGTGTAAATATTCTCTATTTCCTTGCCGGATTACAGAGTATTTCCACGGATTTATACGAGGCAGCATCCATAGACGGTGCGTCCAAATGGCAGCAGTTCAAAAAAATCTCCTTTCCGCTTGTGAAACCAACAACCGTATACGTGCTGACCATCAGTATCTATGCAGGTCTGTCCATGTTCCTGGAAAGCTACATGTTATGGAAGGGAAACAACTCACCGCAGAATATCGGTCTTACCATTGTGGGATATCTGTACCGCCAGGGTATTGAAAAACGGGCTATGGGTTATGCCTGTGCCGTTGGTCTGGTCTTGCTGATCGTGGTCATGATCGTCAACCTGATCCAGCTTACCGTGACCGGAACATTCAAGAAGGAGGAACGCTGATATGGCTATGGATAAAAACGAAGCAAGAAGAAAAAAAGACAGATTTGCCACAGCAGGTCTGCTCGTCCTTTTTACCATCCTGGCTGTTCTGATCATCCTGCCCATCTATGCCATATTTCTGGCAAGCTTTAAGCCGGGCGGACATCTGCTTCAGTATGGGCTGAATCTGGACCTGGATTTTTCTGTCATGAACCTGGACAACTATGTGCTTCTGTTCACAGGCTCCCATGATTACTGGACCTGGTTTACGAACAGTATCATCCTGACCGTGATCACAGTGGTGCTCACGCTGCTCATCAGCGCGTTCGTGGCATACGGGTTTGCGGCCTATGAATTTAAAGGAAGACAGGTACTCTTTGTGATCGTACTGATCATCCTCTCCATTCCTCTGGAAGTTGTTATGCTTCCTCTGTACAAACAGATCTCAAGCTGGGGAATGATGGATAATTACGGAGCAATTGTGCTTCCCTTCCTGGCTCACGCGTCAACCATCTTCTTCTTCAGGCAGTATCTGCTGGGGCTGCCGAAGTCTCTGATAGAAGCAGGACGTATTGACGGTGCCACAGAGTACGGTATTTTCTTCAAACTGATCATTCCGATCATGAAGCCGGCTTTTGCCGCAATGGCTATTTTAAATGGTATGAATGCATGGAACAACTACCTGTGGCCGTTGCTGGTGATCCGTTCTTCTGAAAAGTATACGCTGACCCTTGGTCTGAACACCCTGATCAACCCTTACGGAGATAATTACAGCCTGCTGGTAGTGGGTTCCTTCTTCTCCATTGTGCCGATCTTCATCCTGTTCGTATGCTTCCAGAAGTATTTCATCGAAGGTATGACAGCCGGCGCTGTAAAAGAGTGACAAGGGAAAGTACAAGTTTACCGGACTTCCATACAAGTGTTATAATTACCCCATAGTACATGACTTATTTTAGGAGGATTTGATTTTATGAGCAGACGTGCAAAGATGGTGCTGGACAAGGAATTCCGTATCGCACCTGTGGACAAGAGGATTTACGGTTCCTTCATTGAGCATCTGGGACGTGCCGTGTACGAAGGCATCTATCAGCCGGGACATCCGGCTGCGGACAAGGACGGATTCCGTCAGGACGTGGTACAGCTTGTAAAGGAGCTGGACGTACCCATCATCCGCTATCCGGGCGGAAACTTTGTCTCCAATTTCTACTGGGAGGATTCCGTAGGTCCGGTGGAGGAACGTCCAAACCGCCTGGAACTGGCCTGGAGAAGCCTGGAGAAAAATGAGGTTGGCCTCAACGAATTTTCAAAATGGGCAAAACAGGTGAGCTCAGAGGTGATGATGGCAGTGAACCTGGGCACAAGGGGAATTTCCGATGCCTGCAATCTGCTGGAATACTGCAATCACCCGTCAGGAACAAAATACAGTGATATGCGTGTCAGACACGGAGTGAAAGACCCGCACAACATCAAAGTATGGTGCCTGGGAAATGAGATGGACGGCCCCTGGCAGATCGGTCATAAGACCATGGAAGAGTACGGACGTCTGGCTGAGGAGACCGCAAAGGCAATGCGCCTGATCGACCCGTCCATTGAGCTGGTATCCTGCGGAAGCTCCAACCGGGATATGCCTACATTCCCTGACTGGGAGGCAGTTACACTTTCCCATACATATGACTACGTGGATTATATCTCCATGCATCAGTATTACGGAAACCGGGATGATGACAGCAATGATTTTCTGGCACAGTCAGATGATATGGATGATTTCATCCGCACCATCATTTCCACCTGTGACTATGTAAAGGCTAAAAAACGTAGTAAGAAGGTTATGAATCTGAGCTTTGATGAATGGAATGTATGGTTTCACTCCAACGCGGCGGATGATGACATCACAGAGAACCATCCGTGGCAGGTGGCACCGCCCATGCTGGAGGATATCTACAACTTCGAGGATGCCCTGTTGGTGGGCCTGATGCTCATCACTTTGATCAGACACGCAGACCGTGTGAAGATGGCATGCCTTGCGCAGCTTGTGAACGTGATCGCACCCATCATGACAGATGCCGCAGGCGGCGCCTGGAAACAGACCATTTTCTATCCGTTTATGCACGCATCCAAATACGGACGCGGTGTGGCTCTTCTGCCTGTTATGAACAGTACAAAACATGCCACGGCAAAACACGATGAGATCACTGACGTGGAGTCTGTAGCTGTCTACAATGAGGAGGCAGATGAGGTGACCATCTTTGCCGTGAATCGTAACCTGGAGGAAGATGTGGAACTTAGCACAGATGTGAGAAGCTTTGAGGGATACCGTATCCTGGAACACATCGTTCTGGAAAATGAAGACCTGAAAGCAGTCAACGACCTGGGGATGGAAAAAGTCGCTCCTGCCAATGCGGATAACCGCAGCAGCCTGGATGACGGCGTCATGACCAGTGTACTGAAAAAAGCATCCTGGAATGTGATACGTCTCGGGAAATAGAATGAAAAACAGAATCGAATAATGTCTACCGCACAGCCTGTAAAAGTGATATAATACAACATTACAGGCTGTGCGTTTTTTTGTACCGGGCACAGGTGAAAGAGGAGAATGTGATGAGACAAAAGACAAGAGATATGACAAGCGGGAAGCCGGCAGGTATCATCGTTTCCTTTGCCCTTCCCCTCATGCTGGGAAACGTATTCCAGCAGCTATATACCGTGATGGACAGTGTCATTGTAGGGCGCGGCGTGGGTGTGGAGGCTCTTGCAGCCCTTGGAACTTCAGACTGGCTGAGTTTTACGGCCATGGGAGGGATCACAGGCGTGGCCCAGGGCTTTTCCGTACTTATTGCCCAGTGCTTCGGGGCAAAAGATGAAAAACGCCTGAAAAAGGCAGTGGCAATGTCCGTGTGGACGGGAAGCCTGATCACTCTGCTGATCATGGCTCTGTTCATCGGCAATCTGTCCCGCCTGCTTGGCCTGCTTCGTGTGCCGGATAATATCCGCCAGCCGGCCCATAATTATCTGCTGATCCTCATGTTCGGACTGGTGGCAACGGCTCTTTACAATATCTGCTCCGGTATCCTGCGGGCCATGGGGGACAGCCAGACGCCGCTGCGGGCCATGATAGGAGCTTCTGCCGTGAATATTATCCTGGACCTTATCTTTGTCCTGGTATTTCACTGGGGCGTAGAGGGCGCAGCGCTGGGAACTGTGCTGGCCCAGGTATGCTCAGGCGCCATCTGCTTTTGGCAGCTTAAAAAGTACGGTATCTGGAATATAGAAAAAGCGGACTGGAAATGGGATTGGGAGATGGCAGGGCATCTGCTGGGCCTTGGCATACCCGTGGCATTCCAGAATGTGATCATCGGTTTCGGAGGCATTGTCATCCAGTATGTCATCAACGGATTCGGCCTTTTATATGTAGCCGGTTTTACGGCAACCAACAAGCTGTACGGTCTTCTGGAGCTGGCGGCAGTCTCCTTTGGCTACGCCACATCCTCCTTTGTGGGACAGAACCTGGGTGCAGGGGAATACGGAAGAATTAAGGAAGGTGTCCGTGCCTCAGCGAAGATATCCATAGGAATCGCAGTTGCCATCGGTGCTGTGCTTCTCCTTTTCGGACGCAGTATCCTGAAAATATTTATCTCCCCGGAGGCATCCAATGCATCAGAAGTGCTGACCATTGCATATAATTATCTGGCGGTCATGGGGGCAACGCTGATCATTCTCTATCTGCTCCATATTTACCGTTCCGCCCTGCAGGGCATGGGTGACACACTCATTCCCATGTGCTCCGGAATCGCGGAGCTGGTCATGAGAATCCTCATTGCGCTCCTTCTGCCTCTTATAATAGGAAAAGAGGGCATCTATTTTGCCGAGACAGGTGCCTGGCTGGGCGCCATGGTGATCCTCATAGGTGCGTACAGAAAGCGGATACGGCGGTTTGATTAAGATGCTGCTCACACGCCGCTGTCCCGCCGGACACGGAGCGGACAGTAAGCTGATGAGGGAATTGACTATTTACAACACTGCTTTTTTATAATAAAATAAAAAACAGTTGTTATCCGCCGAAAACGGGCAGATGCAGACATTCCATAGAACATAAAAAACGGGAGGAAAGAGACATGGGAAAAGTAACAATACCAGAGAAGTATCATTCATGCTTATCCAGCTATGAGACACAGGAAGCGATTGGTATCATCAAGAATCTGATGCAGAAGAAACTATGTTTGGCTTTAAATCTGAAAAGAGTGACAGCGCCGGTTTTCGTAGATCCGGCTTCCGGTCTGAATGATGATCTGAACGGTGTGGAGCGCCCTGTAACATTTGATATCCCGGATGCAAATATGAATGCCCAGGTCGTGCATTCCCTGGCAAAATGGAAACGTATGGCCCTTTACCGCTTTGATTTTCATGTGGGAAAAGGAATCCTCTGCGATATGAACGCCATCCGAAGGGATGAGGAGCTTGACAATCTGCACTCCGCGTATGTGGACCAGTGGGACTGGGAAAAGATCATCACAGCGGAAGACAGGAACCTGGATTATCTGAAGGATACGGTGACCAGAATCGTGAACTCCATTTGCAACGCGCTGGAAGAGGTGAAATACCACTATGAAAACCTGGACACAGAGCTGTGCCGTGAGGTGTCCTTCATCACTTCCCAGGAACTGGAGGATATGTATCCTGACCTGACGCCGAAGGAGAGGGAGAACGCCTACGCCAGGGAGAAGAAGACGATCTTCATCATGCAGATCGGTGACCTGTTAAAATCAGGGGAAAAGCATGACGGCCGGGCACCGGACTATGATGACTGGAAATTAAACGGTGACCTGTTGTTCTGGCATGAGCCTCTGCAGTGTGCCATGGAGATTTCATCCATGGGAATCCGTGTGGATGCCAAAACCCTCAGTGAACAGCTTGATAAAGCCGGATGCAATGAGCGCAGGAACCTGACTTTCCACAAAATGCTTTTAAACAACGAACTGCCCCTCACTATCGGCGGCGGCATCGGCCAGTCCAGGGTGTGCATGCTTCTTCTGCAGAAGGTACATGTGGGAGAGGTACAGTCCTCCATCTGGGACGAAGCTACCCTGACTGCCTGCAGCAATGCCGGTGTTGAAATCTTATAAAGAGGAAAGATATATGGATATTCAAAATATACTGCTCCAGGTGAAAAGCGGAGAGATGTCTCTTGAAACCGCGGAGCAAATGCTGGAAAAGATACCTTACGAGGACCTGGGCTATGCAAAGCTTGACCATCACCGCAGAATCCGTTCCGGGTTCGGTGAAGTAGTGTTCTGTTCCGGAAAAGCCACGGACCACCTGGTAGGCATTTATCAGCATTTTTACCAGCAGGACGGCTGTGTCCTGGGCACAAGAGCCAGAGAGGACCAGTATCTTGCTGTGAAGGAGGTACTTCCCCAGGTGCAGTACGACCCCCTTTCCCATATCCTTGTCATTGAGAAGGAGAATGCGGCAAAAGAGGGATGCGTGGCTGTCTGCACCGGCGGTACGTCCGACATTCCAGTGGCCGAGGAGGCAGCCAGGACCGCAGAGTATTTTGGCGCCAATGTGGAGCGTATTTACGATGTAGGTGTAGCGGGAATCCACCGCCTTCTCTCCCAGCAGGACCGTCTGCGCCACGCCAACGCCATTGTGGCCGTGGCCGGAATGGAGGGCGCCCTGGCCGGTGTGGTTGCCGGCCTTGTGGAGGTGCCGGTCATTGCAGTGCCCACCTCCATAGGATATGGAGCCAACTTCGGCGGACTGTCAGCCCTTCTGACCATGCTGAATTCCTGTGCGGAAGGGATTTCGGTGGTGAATATAGACAATGGGTTCGGAGGAGGGTATATGGGAGCCCAGATAAACCGGCTGATATGCAGAAAATAGAAAACAGGGGCTGTCGGTTAATCACGATTTTGATAAGGTTCCTGCTATAAGATAAGCATATCTCACAGAATTTTGTGCTCTTAAGGACACAAGTTTCTGTGAGATATGCTTTTTTTCTTTGGGTGACTTATTTTACCCTGTCTTCTGCTCGGTTTCCTTTCTTATTTCTCAATTTCATGTTTCTCCCAATCGCATCCAGTACGAATACTTTTAAGGCAGTCATTTGATTGAAATCATTCCATCCATAGACTGCCTATATCACAGATTAATTTTGAGCCTTGTGGCGTATGTCCGGAAGGTAGAAATCAGCAGCAAAATCAAAAATTTCCACGATTGCGCGAAATGTGGTATAATACCGACAGGTATTATACAAATCTGTCTGGTAAAACTGTTAAGATCATGCAGGATATTTTGCTGTTTTAAAACATTAAGCATAGTCGAATGTGTGTTTTTCGGCAAAGCCACGCAGGGATATTTGTCCATGATGGAACCTTCTGGTATGAAATGTAATAAAAGTGGCAGTTACATTTCAGAAAAGAGGAGGGACCGGTGCAAAGAACAGTTGTTGAGAGGGATGATAAGTTGGAGAATGAAAAACTGGCGCTGGAAAAGGAAAATCTGCGCAAGGTGATGGATAATTTTTCATTATCCACCGGACTGAGCGTTGTGGCTGTCAATCTGTATGGAGAGGTTTTCCTGTCCGGCGCACAATATGAGGAAAATACATTCTGCCAGTATATTCAGTCCATTGCAGAGGGCAGGGAGCGGTGCAGGCGGTGCTATGAAAAGGCGTGCAAAGAGGCGTTTAAGTGGGATGAACCTTATTTCTTCCGCTGTCATGGCGGGCTGGTGATGTGGGCTGCGCCGCTGCAGATCGAGCAGACCAGGGTGGGCGCTATTGTGTGCGGCCAGGTGCTGCTCTGGAAAGCGGACCGCTTGTTTTTAAATGAGATTAAAAGCCTGCCTCTTTATGCGGGACATCCAGACCAGCTGCTGAACAAAGCCAGGGAACTGAAAGTGATTTCCGTCAGGCAGTGCCAGGCTGCAGCGGAACTTCTGAAAGCAGTAGTGGAACATTTCAGCAATACCGGTTATTATCTTCTGATCGATCAGAAGAATAAATATAACTGGAGAAATATGGTGCTATCCCAGATTCGGGACAGAAAAAAAACATATGAGAAAACAGCATTTGACCGTTCCGTTTATCTGAAGCGGGAGCGGAACTTTCTTCAGCATGTACGGATGGAAAATAAAGAAAAGATTGTGGAACTGTTTCCGGTCCTGTACACGGATATGGAGATTCTCTCAGGATATGACCAAACAGAGGTGAGACAAAGCGTAAGGGATTTTATGGTACTGGTGTCCAGGGCCTGCGCTGAAGCAGGACTGGAAGCCGAGCTGGCGCAGCAAATGCTTCGCCAGTATGAAAAAGAGACGGCGAACCTGAAAGATTCAGAGGAGATTTATGCGGTTTCTTATGGAATGATCTGCAATTACCTTGATATGATCTTTCAGTCCCAGGGAAATTCTCATACCGGGCTGATACAGTCAGTGGTAAATTATATACAGCAGCACTATGGAGAGGATATTACTCTTGACGATATCGCCGCCCACGTCTGCCTGAGCAGATCTTATCTATGCGCTTTGTTCAAAAAAAATATGAATATGACCATAAATGATTACCTGCTGCGGGTACGCGTGGAGAAATCTATAGAACTGATGAAAAGCCGGGCGTGGAATACCGGGGAAATTGGCCGGAAATGCGGATTTTCCAGCCAGAGTCATTATACAAAGGTATTCCGAAAGTTTATAGGTTTAACGCCTGGACAATACAGAAATAAATTGTTGTCATAGCCTTATACGTTTGGGAGGTGTATGGTGGATATCTATGAAGAGATCAGTAATTCCCTTTTAATAGGAAATGCGGAAAAAACAGACAGCCTGGTGCGAGAGGCACTGGGAAAAATGTATCCGGCTGAGATGATCCTGGAACAGGGTCTGGTCGGCGGCATCAAAAAAATGGAAGAGAAATTTCAGTCTATGAGTATGTTCGTCCCGGAAGCACTGATGTCTGCCAGGGCATTGAATATCGGACTGGAAAACCTTCGGCCGTATCTGAAGCGGAAGAACGGCTACAAATGTACTGCCATATTGGGGACGGTGGAAGGCGATTATCATGATATCGGAAAAAACCTGGTAAAAATTTATATATCTACCCTGGAGATTAAAGTGATCGATCTGGGGGTAGATGTATCAAAGGAAGAATTTGTAGAAGCGGTCCGGAAATATAATGCGAAGCTGGTTCTGATCTCTGCACTTCTCACCACAACACTGCGGGAGATGGAGCTGGTGATCAAAGAACTGGAAAAGGAAGGCCTGCGGAATCGGGTGACCATTTTTGTGGGCGGCCTGCCGGTCACAGAGTCCTATGCCCAGTCCATCGGGGCGGATTATTTTACTCAGGATGGCCTGGAACTGCGGGATTTTCTCGGAAAAAATCTGGATAGGCTTTTAAAGGACAAATGAGCAAAAAATCATAAGATTTAACAAAAATGTCAAGACCGGTTTTGTGCTATCTTTTCAGTAGAGATGAAAACAAAACCGGTTTTTTTCATATCAGCGAAACTAAATCAGGAGAAGTATTATATGTGACCAGAATGAAAGTATTTATCGAATCAAAAACTGGTACCGATAGCATTGCTAGGGAGGGTATATGGGTAAAAAAGGATTGTATTCAACACTGCGTTTCATCGAGGACAGAGATTATGGAAGAATCCATGAGGCGTCCATTGACATTCTGGAGAATACCGGCGTCATATTCCAGAATGACGAAGCAATTGAAATCTTCAAAAAACATGGAGCAAAGGTAGACGGATACCGTGTCTACATCACCAGGGATATGGTGGATAAGGCTCTGAAAACACTGTCTCGTACTTACAAGCTATACAGCCGTAATCCGGAACAGACGGTAGAAATCGGTAAAGATTTTGCAGTACAGCCTAATGCAGGTGCTGTATTTATTCAGGATCTGGATCATGGTAAAAGGCTTGCCGGCATTGAGGATTATGGCAACATGATGAGACTGGCCCAGGCCAGCGACATTATAAACCTGGTAGGAGCACATCCGCTGGATCCTTCAGATGTTCCTTCAGAGTTCAAACATCTGCATATGTGCTATGAAGTCCTGAAGAACTCTGATAAGCCTGTACTGGGCTTCACCATGAATCAGAAGAACAGCAAAGAGTTTCTGGATATGATTCAGATTTCCATGGGTATGGCGCCTGGTGAAGAGACTGATATTCAGTACAGCAATTTCAGTGCCAACCCATTAAGCCCTCTGTCATGGTCACATGATACACTGGGATCCATGATGGAGTACACCAAACGCGGACAGGGCGTTTATCTGCTGCCCTGCATTATGGCAGGTATTTCCGGTCCCATGCGTCATATGGGTATGCTGGTACTGCAGAATACAGAAGTGCTCAGCGGTATTGTACTGATGAATCTGATCAATGAGAAAGCTCCAGTTGTTTACACACCTTCTTCAACTGTCGGCTATATGAAGAAGGGTACCTACACAACAGGTACGCCGGATATGTCCCTGATCAACATTCCTCTGCTGCTGATGGCTCATGACTTCTATCATATTCCTTCCAGATGCATGTGCGGTATGACCGACTCTAAAGTGCCTGATATGCAGGCAGGTCTGGAGACCATGCAGAATGTAATGATGGCAGTCTTTGCAGAAGCAGATATCATCAACGAGTGTCTCGGCGTTCTGGATGCTATTATGACAGTATCTTACGAGAAGCATATCGTAGACGAGGAGATCATCAAGAGAGCTCTGTATCTGAAACAGGGCATAGAGACAGATAATGATGCCATGTCTGTTGATGTTATCAAGGAAGTTGGTCCCAGAGGATCTTATCTTGAGCATGACGATACCTTTGAACATTATAGAGAGGTATTCGACAATGACATCTCAGAGTGTGAAAATTACAATACCTGGGCTAACAGCGGTTCTATGGATATCATCCAGCGCGCAAATATGAAATACAAAGAGATTCTGGCAGCGGCTCCCGATACACTGTTAGATCCTGAGACAGATAAGGACCTGCGTGCTTATATGGCAAAAATTATTGATTAAACAAAAATTTAAAGAGGGAGGGGCAATAGAATGGAAAAGAGAAAAAACGCCAAAATTGAGCCGGTTGTATTTATTCCGCCTCTGCTTGTGATCATTGCGCTGGTAGTATGGGTTATAAATGACCCTGCATCTGCGGGTGCTGCACTGAGCACCCTGGCATTCAGCGTGATCTGTGCTGATATGGGCTGGTTCTTTGAACTGTTTGTATTCATGATGATCGCCTTATGTATCTTCCTGTGTATTCATCCTGTTGGAAAGATGCGCTTTGGTACAGAAGCACCTGAGCATTCCACATTCTCATGGCTGAGCATGATCTTCACCTCCATTGCAGGTCTTGGTGTATTAACATGGACAGCAATCGAGTGGTTTTATTACTATCAGACACCCACTGAGGGAGTTGAGCCTTATTCAATGGAAGCATTATATAAAGCAACCGCCTACCCTCTTCACCACTGGGGTCTTGTTATTCAGGCAGCAGCAACGCTGATGGGTGTTGTGTGGGCATATCAGATCTTCTGCAAAAAGGTTAAAGATGTACGCCCCTCCACGGCATGCGTATCTCTCCTTGGCGAGAAGAATGCCAAAGGTATTTTCGGCAAGGTGATCGATGCATTATTCGCTGTATCCATACTTGCCGGCGTTGTAACATGCGTAGGAACAAACGTACCTACTCTGTTCGCCATCATCGGCAGAAGCTTTGGTATCCAGATGAGCTTCCAGGCAGAGGCAGTAGTCATCATCATGTGGTCAGTTGTAATGGCTTTACTGCTGTATACCGGTCTTTCCAAGGGTATCAAATACCTGAGCAACTTTCGTGTAGTAGTCGGCTTTGGACTGCTGGCATTTCTGCTGATCGTAGGCCCTACATCCTATATTTTGAACGGTACACTGGATAACATCGGTATGTATCTGCAGAACATTGTTCGTCTGACATTCAACACAGATACATATGCAGCATCCGGCACACCTCAGAACTGGACAGTATTTTACTGGTGCTGGTACCTGGCTCTGGCGATCCACAACGGCTTATTCTTCGCAAAGATCTCCCGCGGCCGTACCGTAAGACAGACGGTTATCGGTGCTCTGGCAGCTCAGACACTGGGTTCATGGCTGTTCTTCGGTGTATTTCAGAATTACTCTATCTACATTCATCAGAACCATCATGTGGATCTGGCTTCCATAATTGCAACATCCGGACAGGGTGAAGCGATTGTAGCACTTTGGGATTACATCCCTTTTATTAAATTCTTATATCCTATCCTGATGATCTATGGCTTCCTGTGCATGCAGACTCTGCTGAACGGAAATGTGTTCAGTATGGCCATGATCACCACAAAGGACCTTGGACCTGAGGATGAGCCTCCCAGATGGAACAAAATTTTCTGGTCCCTGGGCGTTGGTGCAATCGCGATCGTTCTGCTGCTTTGCGGCGGTATCTCCGCAGCACAGGCAGTTACCATCATTGGTTCTGTACCTGCAGTTATTATTATTACTTTAATGGTTGTTACATTCTTCAAGGAAATCAGAAAAAAATGGACTATCCTGAATGATGATGGAACCGTACAGAAAGAGATTATTTACGAGGAGCAATAAATGAACAGCGACGAAGGGAAACAGAAGAACAGAAAAAAACAGATGGCTAATGTATCAAAACCGATATTTCTGGCTTCTGTCATTGGCTGTCTCGCGCTATATGTTCCATTGATCATTATGCAGGATGAGGCACAGGGACTGGTCAATCTGGTAATGGACAAGGTTACATATGGACTGGATTGGCTGTTTGAACTGGTGGGATTTGTCAGTCTTGCCTTTAGTTTGTGGATTGTAATTGGCAGATTTGGTTCCGTAAAACTGGGAACAAGGGACGATAAGCCGGAGTTTAAAGATTTTACATGGGTTGCCATGTTCTTCTGCGCAGGAATCGGTGCGGGAGCCATGTACTGGGCTTGCGTTGAGCCTCTGTACTATCTCTCATCCCCGCCATTTGGTATTGAACCAATGTCTGCAGCAGCCAGAGAATGGGCATCTGCTTACAGCTTTTTTCATTGGGGATTTACCCCGTGGGCTATATTCTCCGTACCTGCAATTGCATTTGCATACTGCTATTACAACAGACGGAAGTTCCATTTTAAGGCAAGCTATGCATGCAGCGGACTTCTGGGGAAAAGAGCATACGGAAAAGTCGGTATTGCCATTGATGTGCTGGTAGTTATCGGTATGATGGGTGGTTTCGCTACCTCTCTGGCCTTCGTATTTCCTATGATTTCCTGCATAATATCAGAATTTTTCGGAATTCCGGATACTCTGCCGCTGAAGATTGCAGTAGGATTGTTTTTCACCTGCATATATAGCTGGAGTTGTTTCAAAGGCTTGTACTCGGGTATCGCAAAGCTTTCAAACATCAACATGGTTATGTTTATCGCTTTTGTGATCTATGTATTTCTGGTAGGACCGTCCTCATGGATTTTGTCTTATTTCAGTGATTCCCTGGGTATTATGATACAAAACTTCTTCAGAATGAGCTTCTATACCGACGCAGTCAGCAGATCCGGTTTCCCTCAAAATTGGACTGTATTCTATTGGGCATGGTGGTTGTCATGGGCAATCTATATTGGTCTGTTCATGGCCCGTATTTCCAAAGGCAGAACACTGAGGGCCTTTGTACTTAATATGATCGTCACGGCAGGCGGCGGTACAATGCTTATCTTTGGCATCATGGGCGGTTACGTTCAGGACCTGATTTTTAACAAGGGTATGGATCTGATTGGTATCATGCAGTCTCAGGGAGGACCTAAGGCAATCTATGCAATCCTGGATACCCTGCCCGGCAAGACAGTGATCATTCCTTTGTTTGTGCTGCTTCTCATGATAGCACAGGCTACCGGTATTGACTCAGGTGCTTACACCATGTCCAACATCACCAGCCAGGAAGTTGGTTACAATGCAGAACCCAAGCGCTGGGTGCGCCTGTTCTGGTCATTCTTTGTGTACCTGGCAACTATGTCATTGATACTTGTAGGTGGTATGGAGGTAGTAAAAACCTCATCCATCCTGACTTGTATACCTATTTTGGTCCTTCAGATCTTTTTTATTATTTCAGTATTACGCTGGTTAAAAGAGGATTTTGGAGTACCGAAAATACTTGTCAATGACAAAATTAAATAATGGTTAAAAATCATGGGGCTGGCGTGGAGGTCTCCTATGCACAAAAACAAGTTCATTATATCTGCCATGATGCAAGAGAGGTGCCATATCCGGATGGAAGGACTTTTTGCAGACATTAAGGAAAATGGAAACTTTCAGCGGTTCAAATACTGACGCAAATAAAAAATATAAAGTGAATTCATGTTGTATGCGATTGGGAGAACACCCAAAGAAAAAAACAAGTATATCTCACAGAGAATCGTGTTCTGAAAACACAAAACTCTGTGATATATACTTATTTTGTAGAAGAAAACTTAAAAATCGGGATTAACCGACAGTCCCAGTTTATGGGGGTTTTCAGTCAGAGAGATAATCTCCCCACACATATCCCGTTTCCCCTTCATAGACGATCCGATGCCATCCGTTGTCACAGATTCCGGTCCGTGTCACTGTGGCACCTCCCTGGAGCACGCCCAGGACCTCTGCCTGGCTTGCCGCGTCGGCTCTTACATTTACAGGGCTTTTTACGGTGACGGTCTCTGTCTTCTCCTCCACTTTGGCACCGGAATCCGGTTCATCGTATCCGGCTTTTCCGGAATTAAAACCTTCTGCGCCGCCGCTGGGTGAGATTACTTTTGTCCCGTCTGTGGGAAGCAGGCCTGAATTATCGTCTGTGGTGATGATCTTTCTAAGCCGGACTTTACTGGTATCTGTTCCGTCCAGGGGACCTACATAAATAAGCGTCACTTCATTGCCCGGGATAATTCCGTTTTTGCAGTCCAGTTCCGCTTTTGTCATATCAAAAGTCAGTGTTTCATTATCTGAAGTATTTATACTGATTTCCTTTCCGGTAAAAGCTGTCACGGTTCCGTCCATGGAAGCAGATACAGAATCCAGGGCAGCTTCCTCCTCCGCAGCGCTGTCGTCCTTGCCGCAGGCGCCCAGTACGGACAGACACAGAACAGACAGCAGCAACAGGAGAAGATATTTCAGTTTGTCTCTCATCAATTACATCCCCTTTCCCGTTTCCTAATATTTTAAAGTATTTCAGCAAAATGTCAACGAAAGTTTTTCTAAATACTGTTCACAGTCACTGCTGCAGACGCTTCTCCAGATGTCTGCGGAAAAAGAGGAAAAAGGCAGCAGTCGCCATAACAGAGGCGATTCCGTCTGCAATAGGCTGCGCGTAAAACGCGCTTCTGGCCCCGAAAAAGATGGGAAGGAAAATAGTAAAAAGCATGTAATCCCCTTTCCGGAACATGGAGAGAAACAGGGCAGTTCTGGAAAGTCCCAGCGCAGTAAAACCGTCCACAAACACATACTGGAAGCTGAGTGGAATGATCAGCAGCGTAAACACATGGATTCCCCAGGTGGAAAGGGATACCAGAGACGGCTCGTCGGTAAAAATCCGGATAAAGTATACAGGCACGATCCTGGACAGTATAAACATTACGGTTGTAAAACAGAGGCAGAGAAGCAGGATATATTTTTCTGCCTTTTTCACCCTGTCCACAGCTTTTGCGCCGTAATTGTAGCTGAGTATGGCCTGTGTTCCGCTGGAAATACCCAGCATGGGGCCGGTTATGAGCATCATGTAGCTCTGCACAATGGTGGCACAGGTGATGAGCACATCACCTTCGCCGGGACCGCCGTACTTCTGCAGCATGGCATTCAGGACAATGATGATCACACTGTCGGTTGCCAGAATCAGGAAGGGGGAGACACCCAGTACCAGGATCCTTTTGACGATCATGGGGGACCAGGCCGGTTTCCGCAGCCTGGTTATTTTGATGGGAACCTTTTTGCCGATCAGGAAACAGAAAGCAAAGGCGCAGGATGCAAACTGTGCGATGACCGTGGCAATGGCTGCACCCGCCACATCCATATGCAGACCGAAGATAAAGACAGGGTCCAGGATTATGTTGGTGACAGCGCCGATCAGCACAGTGGTCATTCCCACACCGGGAAACCCCTGACAGGTGATAAAATAATTAAGCCCGATCGCCATGAGGGCGAAGAACGTTCCTGCTGTGTAGATGGTGAGATAGGTGTCCGCGTATACAAAGGTGGCGGCACTTGCCCCGAACCAGAGCAGAAGATATTTTTTCGTCAGGAGAAAGAGCAGAGTCAGTACAGCGGAGAAGACCACCAGCATGGCAAAGCTGTGGGCCAATATGGACTGGGCCTGTTTCTTCCGCCCGGCACCCAGACGCATGGACATGAGGATAGAGCCGCCCAGTCCGATCAGGGTTCCGAAGGAAGTGAGAAGGGTGACAATAGGGCCGCAGATTCCCACTCCCGCAAGTGCCAGATCTCCGATCTTGGGTATGTTTCCGATGAACATTCTGTCAATGATGCTGTAAAGTACGGTGACGAACTGGGCGATCATGGAGGGGACAGCCAGTTTGAGGACCAGCAGCCATACCTTGTCCCTGCCCAGGTCAGTTGTCTGTTTCATGTTTTTTGTTTCCTTTCGTCTCAGGGGCGCGCAGCCCTTGTATTATGATGACAGGTAAATGCGCAGGCCTACAGAATAATTATGATGCCGGTACCACAGATATTCTTACATAAGTTGGTTCGGCAACGCTCAGGGTATAGTTTAAGTAGGTCTCGCCGATCACTCCGATCAGATCTTCCGCATTGGACACGTGGTCAGTAAACACACCGATCAAAAATGGTGCGGGTGTGTAGACAATCCCATAGTCGTGGAGACACCCGTCGTAATCTCCGTATTTATGGGCCACCGGGAAGAGGTCCAGGTCTATGTATTTTTGTAAAAAGGTGCCCGGTGCAGCTTCTTTCATGTATTCCAGAAGCGGAGTGTACGCGGAGGAATGTTCATATAGATAATTTATCACATCAAATGAAAAATCAGCACAAAGCTTGTTGCTGGCAAAAAACGCATCCGGGTAGGTGTTGTCCGAATATTTCAGCATCATATGCCGGTAGGCGGAAACACCGCCCAGGTTTTGGATCATAATATTATTGGCGGTGTTGTCACTGTACACTATGCTCTCCTCCATGAGATAGGAGAGGGGAACCAGGCTGCCGGGCCGGTAATCATAGGGGGTGGAGCCGTCTCCCTCCGTATCTGTGGCCGAGGCATTGTAGGGAAGCCCGTCCTCCGGGGTGCGCTCCCCGCTGTTGACGGCATCGTAGTAGAGCATGTTGACAGGCACCTTCACGGTACTGGCTGCCGTAAAGAGGGTGTCAGGATTGTATATATATATTTCCTGCGTGAAGGTATTGCGGTAGAAGAAGGAAAAGTTTTCTTCATTCAGTCCGTATTCTTCCAGAATGGAATCCAGAAGGCTTTCGGCTGTGCTGCCCTCGGGAATTTCTCTTTCAGGGGAATATTCAGCAATATCGGATTCCACAAGTATATAATCGGCCATGTTCTCCAGGGCTTCGTATTCCAGATCAAGATCCGGGGAAGCGTAATCCGTATTCGGCAGCGGTGCATAGGCAAAAGTATCCAGGGAGGCATCTGTCAGGAAGCCCAGAGGTATGATGCTGAGGAGGAACAGAAATGTCAGCACCAGGATATTTCGTATGTCAGAGTTCTTTTTCATTGGTATCATCTGCCTTTTCTGTCTGTTATTTCAGGCTGTCTGTAAATTTTTGCATTACTCATCTCATTATAAATAAAAAGCAGAAATTTGTCATTAGTATTTCAGGTATTTTCCTTTGGAATTTACGGGGGTACGGCAAAACAGCTTGCACCTCACAAACAGCCTATGTTATAATTTCCTCATAGAGAGAAAATGACTTTTGGGAGCACTGCATCAGCAGTGTTTTTTTGAGTGATGTCTGCCCGCAAAAGGCGCGGGATGTCAAAAACGGAGAGGAATGGATTATGCTGAAGATTAAAGAGTATGTGAAGGTGAACAGTCTGGAGGAAGCCTATGAGCTGAACCAGAAAAAGTCATCCCGCGTGCTTGGGGGAATGGTCTGGATGAAGATGATGAACCGAAGCGTGGGAACGGCCATTGATCTGTCCGGTCTCGGACTGGATACGGTCAAAGAGACAGAGGACGAATTCGTGATCGGCTGTATGACCTCCCTGCGGACTCTGGAGACACACGCGGGATTAAATGCCTGCACGGACGGAGCTGTGCGGGAGAGCCTGCGGCATATTGTGGGAGTACAGTTCAGAAACTGTGCGACTGCAGGAGGCAGCATTTATGGCAGATTTGGATTTTCTGATGTGCTCACCATGTTTCTGGCGCTGGATTCCTATGTGGAGCTTTATAAAGGCGGCAGGGTATCCATGGAAGAGTTTGCAGAAAAAAAAGCGGACAGAGATATCCTGGTAAATATAATTGTTAAGAAACATCACCAGAGATCCGCATATGTAAGCCAGAGAAATGCTAAGACGGATTTCCCTGTTCTGGCCTGTGCGGTATGTCTTGACGAGGAAGGTATGCGGCTTTCCATCGGAGCAAGGCCCGGCAGAGCGGCTCTTCTGAAAGAGAAGATGGATACCCCTGTCAATAAAAAAGATATGAGTGCCGGGGAGTGGAACAGACAGGCGGAGCTGCTGGCCAAAAAGGCTGCAGAGTGCGTTGTCACGGGAAGCAATATGCGGGCTTCCAAAGAGTACAGAACCCATCTGGTCCGTGTTCTGACCAAAAGGGCGCTGCTGGCAGCAGGAGGTATGGAAAATGGAAATTAAATTTATTTTAAACGGAAAGAAAATGCAGGTGGATGCAGCGCCGGATCTGCTGCTTTTAGACCTTCTTCGGGAGAAGGGCTGCTACAGCGTGAAACGGGGATGTGAGACTGCCAACTGCGGCCTCTGTACTGTTTTGATGGACAAAAAGCCGGTGCTCTCCTGCAGTATGCTGGCGGTCCGCGCGGACGGACATGAGATCGTGACCCTGGAGGGAATGCAGAGGGAAGCGGAGGAGTTCGGTTCTTTTTTAGCAGACCAGGGAGCAGAGCAGTGCGGTTTCTGTAATCCGGGATTTATCATGAATGTCTTTGCCATGCTGGAGGAGATGAAGGAGCCAACGGAGGAGGAGATCGGCGAATATCTTGCCGGAAATCTCTGCCGCTGTTCCGGGTTCATGGGGCAGACGAGAAGTATTCTGGCATTTTTAAAATATAAGAAGGAGCAGAGGGAAGGGGGCAGCGACAGATGAGTTATGTAAATAAACCGGTGAGGAAAAAGGACGCCATGGCCCTTGTGACAGGCCAGCCTGTGTACACGGATGACCTGGCGCCGAAGGATTGTCTGGTGGTAAAGGTTCTGCGCAGCCCCCATGCCCATGCGTGGATCGAGGAGATCAGGACAGAGAATGCCATGAAGGTTCCGGGGATCGCGTGTATCCTCACTTACGAGGATGTGCCCCAGGACAGATTTACCATGGCGGGACAGACTTATCCGGAATTCAGCCCCTATGACAGGCTGATCCTTGACAGAAGAATGCGTTTTGTGGGAGATGCCGCTGCCATTGTCGCAGGGGAGACGGAAAAGGCCGTGGACCGGGCACTGAAGATCATTAAGGTGAAATACAAGGTGCTGGAGCCGGTTCTGGATTTCCATAAGGCAAAGGACAATGCGGTCTGTATCCACCCGGAGGACAACTGGGAGTCACGTTTTCCTGTGGGAGCAGACAATAAGCGGAATCTCTGTGCCCATGCCGAGGAAGGGGACGGGGATGTGGAGAAGATCCTGGCAGACTGTGACTGTGTGGTGGAACGCACATACCATACAAAGGCCAATCAGCAGGCAATGATGGAGACATTCAGAAGCTATACCTATATGGACCATTTCGGAAGGCTGAATATTGTATCCTCCACACAGGTGCCTTTCCATGTGAGGAGAATCCTGGGGCGGGCACTGGGAATCGGGGCATCGAAAGTCCGTGTGATCAAGCCGCGCATCGGCGGAGGCTTCGGCGCAAAGCAGACGCTGGTATCTGAGGTCTACCCAGCGATCGTGACGGTGAAGACAGGAAAGCCGGCGAAAATGATCTTTTCCCGCTATGAATCCCAGATATGTTCTTCCCCCCGTCACGAGATGGAGTTAAAGGTCCGCATCGGTGCGGACAGGGAGGGGACCATCCGGGCCATTGATGTCTATACCCTGTCAAACACAGGGGCTTTCGGTGAGCACGGTCCTACCACAGTGGGACTTTCCGGCCACAAATCCATTGCCCTTTACCGGAACACAGAGGCATACCGCTTTGTATACGACGTTGTGTATACCAACCAGATGTCAGCAGGCGCTTACAGGGGATACGGAGCTACCCAGGGAATCTTCGCAGTGGAATCCGCTGTGAATGAGCTGGCGGAAAAGCTGCATATGGATCCGGTTGTGCTGCGCGAGAAAAATATGACAAAAGAGGGCGGCAGGTTTATCGGATACGACGGCGGCACAGAGGTCACAAGCTGTGCTCTGGACCGCTGTATGGCAAGGGCAAAGGAGATGTTTCACTGGGACGAGAAGTTCCCCCGCAGAGTGATGGAGAACGGAAAAGTGCGCGGCGTGGGTGTTGCCATGGCCATGCAGGGCTCCTCCATCGCAGGCGTGGATGTGGGAGGCGCCAGCGTGAAGCTTAACGAGGACGGTTCTTACACCTTAAGCCTCGGGGCCACGGATATGGGTACCGGCTGTGACACGGTGCTCTCCCAGATGGCAGCAGATACGCTGATGACGGATTATGACAACATTGTGGTGTTTGGGGTGGATACGGATATCTCACCGTATGATTCCGGTTCCTACGCCTCCGCCACCACTTATATTGCAGGCAAGGCTGTGGTGAAGGCCTGTGAAAGTCTGAAAGAACGGATTTGGGATCTGGGTGCCGGGATGCTGGAGGTTCCCAGGGAGGACACGGATTTTGACGGAAGCAGAGTCAGCAGGAAGGACGGAAGCGGGTCAGTCAGCCTGGAAGAGATCGGCATCCGCGGTACCTTTGGCAACAACGACTCCCTTCAGGTGACAGAAAATGCCTCCTCACCCATATCCCCGCCGCCATTCATGGTGGGCATGGCGGAAGTGGAAGTGGACAGAGAGACCGGGTCTGTGGAAATGATCGACTACGTGGCAGTGGTGGACTGCGGCACCCCGATCAATCCGAACCTTGCCAGGGTGCAGACAGAGGGCGGTATCGCCCAGGGGATCGGCATGGCCCTCTTTGAGGATATCCAGTACAGTGAACGGGGACAGATGCTGAACAATTCCCTGATGCAGTACAAGATTCCCACCCGCTTAGACGTAGGTAAGATCCGCGTAGATTTTGAGAGCAGCTTTGAAGGAAGCCATCCCTTTGGTGCCAAATCCATCGGTGAGATCGTGATTGACACTCCATGTCCGGCAATAGCGGCAGCCGTTTATAATGCCGCAGGTGTAAGGGTTTCGGAGATGCCCATCACGCCGGAAAAAGTAGCCATGGGAATTGCAGGAATTGAATGCGAAAATTGCAAAAAAGATGAATTTTGACGAAATTTTGACGGCTGCTTTGTTACCTTGAACTGGCTGGCGATTCCCGGTGAGACTGATAAAAACCGGGAGAAAAAATCAAGGAGAGGAAAACAATGAAACAACACGAAAGTGAAAAGAAAATCTTGTGGTACAGCCTTGCATTTATGGCATTCTCCACGGTGTGGGGATTCGGAAATGTGATCAACGGATTCTCAGAGTACGGCGGATTAAAGGCAATCATATCCTGGGTGATCATATTTGCCATTTACTTTGTGCCATATGCTCTGATGGTAGGTGAACTGGGCAGTGCCTTCAAGGACGCAGGCGGCGGTGTCAGTTCCTGGATTCTGGAAACTATAAGCCCAAGGATGGCTTATATGGCGGGATGGACTTACTGGATCGTCCATATGCCTTATATTTCCCAGAAGCCCAGTGCATCTTTTATTGCAGCGAGCTGGGCAATCTTTAGGGACAACAGGATCAGCTCCATGAACACCAGGGTACTGCAGGTACTCTGTCTGGTATTGTTCCTGTTTGCCGTTTGGGTGGCATCCAAAGGAATCAATGTGCTGAAAAAGCTTTCCACACTGGCAGGCTCCACCATGTTCATTATGTCCCTGCTGTTTGTGGTCATGATGCTTGCAGCTCCGGCTATCACCCATGCAAATGTACTGGATATAGATTGGTCTGTGAAGACCTTTATGCCGTCCTTTGATGCGAAATTCTTATTAAACCTGTCCATTCTGGTATTTGCCGTGGGCGGATGTGAGAAAATTTCTCCATATGTAAATAAGACGAAAAATCCCGCAAAGGATTTCTCAAAGGGCATGATCGCCCTGGCTATTATGGTTGCTGTCTGCGCTATGCTGGGAACCATTGCCATGGGCATGATGTTTGACTCCAACAACATTCCGGAAGACCTTATGACAAACGGTGCTTACTATGCATTCCAGACACTGGGAGAGTATTACGGACTGGGCAATTTCTTCGTGGTGGTCTATGCAATCTGTAACCTGATCGGTCAGTTTACGGTTATGATCATTTCCATCGACGCGCCTCTTCGTATGCTGCTTGACAATGCGGATGACAACTTCATCCCTGCATCCATGTTCAAACAGAACGAACACGGCACATACACCAACGGCCATAAGCTGGTCATGATCATTGTTTCTATTCTGATCATTGTTCCGGCGATCGGCATCGGCAGCGTGGATACACTGGTACGCTGGCTGGTAAAGGTGAATTCCGTGTGTATGCCTCTGCGTTACCTGTGGGTATTCGTGGCATATATCGCGCTGAAAAAAGCAGGGGAGAGATTCCCGGCACAGTACCGTTTTGTGAAGAACAAAACGCTTGGCGTTGTTCTGGGAGCGTGGTGTTTCCTGTTTACCGCGTTTGCGTGTGTTCTGGGTATTTACTCTGAGGATACCTTCCAGTTCGTACTGAATATTGTGACTCCTTTCGTACTGATCGGACTGGGATTCATTATGCCTCAGATCGCAAAACGTTCCAAAGCAAAGAATCAGGCATAAGTAAAAGAAGCGTCTGGCTGCCAAAAGCGGCCGGGCGTTTGTTGTATGAAAATTCCTGTTGGCAGAACAGCGCCGGACAGGTACAATAGAAGAAAAAGCCCTCATTGGCGGGCAGAACTACAGGAGGAAAAATTAATGTACAGAGAGACTGCAGAACAGCTTCTTGCATTTATTGAAAAAAGCCCAAGCTGTTTTCATGCTATTAAAAATATGAAGGAGATTCTTTCGGCAGACGGATTCGCAGAGCTGAAAGAGGAAGAGAAATGGGAGATCGAAAAGGGCGGCAGATATTTTGTCACCAGAAATGACTCCTCCATCGTGGCATTCACCATACCGGAAACCGGATTTACCGGATACCGCATCATGGCCAGCCACAGCGATTCCCCTACTTTTAAGATCAAGGAAAATCCGGAGATGGAAGTGGATAATAAGTATGTGAAGCTGAATGTGGAGCGTTACGGCGGTATGCTCTGCGCCCCCTGGTTTGACCGTCCGCTCTCCGTAGCGGGAAGGGTGATCGTGAAAGAAGGGGATAGCTTTGTCACAAAGCTTGTGGATGTGGACAGGGACCTGCTGATGATCCCCAATCTGGCAATCCATATGAACAGGGAAGTCAATGACGGATATAAATATAACGCCCAGGTGGATATGCTTCCGCTGTACGGTGATATCTCTTCAAAAGATACCTTTATGAAGACCATCGCAAAGGCTGCAGGAGTGAAGGAAGAGGACATTTTAGGACATGACATTTTTCTGTACAACCGTGTTAAGGGCAGTATCTGGGGCGCAAATGAGGAGTTTGTATCCTCCTCACGCCTGGATGATCTGCAGTGCGCATTTTCCTCTCTTCAGGGATTTTTAAAGGGGGAGAAAAAGGAGTACGTGGCAGTACACTGTGTGCTTGACAATGAGGAAGTGGGAAGCGGAACAAAACAGGGCGCTGCATCCACATTCCTGTATGATACACTGGTGCGTGTGAATGAGTGCCTGGGGCTGTCTTATGAGGAGTATTTAAGAGGACTTGCAAAGAGCTTCATGCTCTCCGCTGACAATGCCCATGCAGTACATCCGAATCACAAGGAGGTGGCAGACCCGGTGAACCGTCCTTATATGAACGAGGGTATTGTCATCAAACACAGCGCAAACCAGAAATACTGTACAGACGGCGTATCCGCTGCCATATTCAAGGATCTGTGCAGGGAGGCAGGTGTGCCTTTCCAGACATTTACAAACCGTTCCGACATTCTGGGAGGCTCCACACTTGGAAATATCTCCAATACAAAAGTGGCGCTTAACGCCGTGGATATCGGCCTTCCGCAGCTTGCCATGCATTCTCCTTACGAGACTGCCGGGGTTAAGGATACCTGTTATCTGATCCAGGCGGCTGAGAAGTTCTTTAAATAGTGTAACATGGGTGATAAGGGAAATATACTTCTGAGGTTTATTGGGGGTATGTTTCCCTTTTTTGTGTGTGGCGGGAAATTATGGTGGTCTTTGGAGGGGAGAATAGTGCTGGAAGTGGGGGAGGAGGGTATAATGATGGGTCAGTGTTTATCTGTAAATCAAGGACATTTTCAGTCTGAAATTGCCGGGATTACCTATAAAATATATATTTCAGTTAAGGTTTATCTGTAAAACAGAGGCGTACCAAGTCAGAAATTACCAGAATTACCTACAGAGTTTATATTTTAGTTAGGATTTATCTGTAAATCAAGGTCATTTTCAGGCTGAAATCACCAGAATTACCTACAGGGTATATATTTCAGTTAAGGTTTATCTGTAAAACAGAGGCGTATCATGTCAGAAATCACCCAAATTACCTACAGGGTATATATTTCGGTTAAGACTTATCTGTAATAGAAGGCCAATCAACATCTTATTCTAATATATCAAGGCACTTCTACAATCATAAAAGGTTCGGAAACCATATCTTCCTATGAGTTTTCAAAAAGACCTTTGCATTCTTAATACCACCCATGTATGATAGATATATAGTAAAGTTTTCCAGTCAAAACTCCGCCAAAAGCTGGGAGTCTGGACGAGAAATCAGAATTGATCGGAATCCTGCGCGGAGAGAAAAGAACTTAAGGCCTTTTTTGGCAGGAAGATTCCCACCTGAAGAAAGTTCTGTGGGAATCAGAACTGCATCGGAAAAAGGTTTTAAATAATGCAAAACTATATAAGCGGAGGTGTCAAAATGGAAATTAAAGCATGGACCTATGAGGAGTATCCAGGGTATTCAGAGAAAGTACCCGGAGCAGTGCGATTGAAGACAACAGGAGATGAAGTGGGGGTTCGTTACCTGCACGATGTGGAATATGCCAGAGTTGACGATGTACCCCTGCATCTGCAGATCCTGCTGCCTTTTACCAGAAATGAGCCGGATAAAATTTACCCGTGCATGGTATTTATCCAAGGATCTGCATGGATGGAGCAGGATGTCTGGATGCAGTGTGCCATGTTGTCCGGACTGGCCAAGAAGGGGTATGTGATAGCGGTTGTCCAATACCGGCATTCCGGCCTTGCACCTTTCCCGGCACAGATTCAGGATGCAAGAAACGCAATCCGTTATATGAGGGTTCACGCTTCCGAGTACCATGCAGACCCGGATGGAATTGTGGTCGGCGGCGATTCATCCGGGGGACATACATCCATGTTCTGCGGAATCGCAAGGGAAGGCGGGGAACTGGATGCCAGCCTGTTTCCGGGAGTCTCAGCGGAGGTAAAAGGCATACTTAATTATTATGGCTCTGTCAGCATGATGTACGAGGAAGGTTTTCCATCTACAGTCAATCATCATATGGAGGACAGCCCGGAAGGATTGCTGATGGGAAAAGTAAATCTGAAAGAGCACCCGGAACTATGCAGAAAAGGTTCCGTGGAATGCTGGATCACACCGGAGCTGGATATGGCTCCAACCATGATCGTTCACGGCACAAAGGACAGAACGATTCATACATACCAGAGCGTGCAGCTCTATGAAAAAATGAAAACATGTGGTAAAGATGTCCGTTTATATCTGCTGGAAGGAGCAGACCATGGCGGCGCTGAATACTGGACAGAGGAAATGTGCAGTCTGGCACATGAGTTCATACAGTATTGTCTGAACCGCTGCTGATATCCTGACCATTAGGTGCAGAACTGGCATGATATGGCATGAGATGCATTTTTTCACCTTTTACATGAAATCCAAATCCAAGATTGTTCCCCGAATCCGTGACCGCACCGCAGTCCTCAGAACCTTTCAGGCGAAAGCCTGCTTTCTTCAGTGAGGATAGAAAATAGTCCAGCCGGAAATTCATACAGAAACATTCCGGATACTGGCTCAGCAGAAGGCGCATGGATTTGGGGGCATTTTCAAAGTAGAAATAAGTACCTATCAAGTCTGCGTGAGCGGTAAGATAAGGGGCAATCCTTTCAAATAAAAAAGTATCATGATAAAAGTTATGTTCGTTGGCTGCAAAGAAGTCGAGATGTACGTCTATGCAGTTTTTTTTCAGAGGAAAACGGGTGCTGGAATCCGCAAGATACAGGATATCCAGCTCTGGTTTCTGACGTTCTATCAGATGCTTGTACATGAGAAGGGTTTCCGGATATTTGTCAATGACAATGTACAGGCTGTCAGTGGGCAGATATTCCAGATGATTGTGCATAAAAAACCAGGCATTGATATAAGTCTCCGCAATCACCTTTTCATGCAGGTCTGTTTCTTCAATCTGTTTCAACATCCAGTTATAGGAGCGCTGGAAGGTGCTGATCAGCGCAGGCGGCAGATCTTTGTATAGCTCGCGGGTAATATCCGGTGTATCCTGCAGGTTTTCGTTTTTGTTTGGTGTCATAAGGATACCGGAGGAGATATGGGCGCTGTAGCCGCAGGAGCATGATAAGCTGCCTTTGTAAATAAAACGCTGATCCATTTTCACCTCAGAGAGAGAGAGGGACCCGCCGCAGAGGGGGCAGCACAGAAGCGGCAGGGCAGTAAGGGGGAACCCGGTGCTGGCCCGTGGAGTGCTTTCGGATGCTTCCATGGTTTTGATATGCGAATCCAGACGTTCCACTACCTGCTGTTTCCGCTCAATTTCTTTCATACAGAAGTCACGTTTTCCCTTGAAAATTTCTTTTAATTCTTCCATGTCCTGGGGGTCAGCCAGTCCTGAGATTCGTTTCAGGGACAGGATAACATGAATCTCCCGCAGCGAGAAATCCAGTTCTTTTAAACCCAGGATCCATTCCAGGTCCCTGACAGTCTGTTCGTCGAATACGTACTGGCCTTTGGGTTTGGGAGGGACCAAAAGCCCATAATTAATGTAATAATAGATGTTGTCCACTGAAATATGGTATTTTTCCGATACTTTTCCTATGCGCACAGTCCGGTTCCTCCTGAGAATCCATTTTTATGCCTACACTCTAGCATAAATCTGGAGTATACTCAAGGTTTATATCAGTTTTCGTAAAAATAGTATATTGACCTAAAGCAGACTCTATGATTTATTATGGTAGCACGATAAAGAAAAACGGGTAGAATTCATATAAAAAGTGAGGTATGGATGATGAAAATATTAAAAAAAGCTCAGGAGAGGACCGAGGAGGACAGAAAAGAGCTGTCCCGTATGGTACAGGAGATTATTGACAATGTACGGGGAAACGGGGATGAGGCGCTTAAGGAGTACAGCAGAAAGTTTGACCAGTGTGAGCGGGTTTCCATGCGCGTATCAAAAGAGGAGGTCCGGGAAGCTTATATGCAGCTTTCCCCCCAGGAGGTAGCTGACTTAAAAGCAGCGGCATCCAATATACAGGCATTTGCCAAAGCCCAGAGGGAGACGGTGAAGCCTCTTGAAAACTTCAGCCCTATGCCGGGAATCTTTCTGGGACACAGGATCATTCCCGTAAAATCCTGCTGTTGTTATGTGCCGGGAGGAAATTATCCCCTTTATTCCACAGCGCTTATGCTGATCATTCCGGCCAAGACTGCCGGCGTGGAGCGTGTGACTGCATGTTCGCCGGTCATGAAGGGAACCGGAAAGATTAATCCTAAGACACTGGCTGCCATGGATATTGCAGGTGTGGATGAGATCTACGCAGTGGGCGGGGCCCAGGCGATCGCAGCTTTTTCCTATGGAACGGAAGAGATTGCCCCGGTGGATATGATCGTTGGGCCGGGCAACCGTTTCGTGACAGAGGCCAAGAGACAGTGTTATGGTCAGGTGGGAATTGACTTTGTAGCAGGTCCCAGTGAAGTTCTGGTGATTGCGGACGGCAGCGGAACGCCTGAGATCGTGGCTGCAGACCTGCTGGCACAGTCTGAACACGATGTCAATGCAAAGGGCATGGTGGTCACCACAGATGAGGCATTCGGAAAAGCCGTGATGGAGGCAGTGGAAAGAGAACTGGAACAGCTTGAAACTGCTGATATCGCCAGAAAATCCTGGGAGACATACGGTGAGGTAGTTGTGGTATCTGATCTTGATGAGGCTGTAAACCTTGTAAATGAATACGCTCCGGAGCATTTGGAGCTGAATGTGCAGAATCCTGATGCGTTGATTCCGGGATTCTGCAACTATGGTTCTCTTTTTATAGGAGAGAATACAGCGGAGGTGTTTGGGGATTATGCTTCCGGTACCAATCACACCCTGCCAACACTGAAAGCAGCCCGTTATACCGGCGGTGTGTGGGTGGGAACCTTCCTGAAAACATGTACCCAGCAGAGTATGACCCCGGAAGCCATGAGAAATATTGCGCCTCTTGTCTCCAGACTGGCTGACGGCGAGGGCTTGAAAGGGCACAGGCAGGCGGCTGATATCCGCTTCACAAGCCAAAAATAAAAGCAGGAATAAGACATAACAGAGAGAGGGAGACTTCACAGTGAGTAATCAGAATACAAATACATTGAAAAGAACCTTCGGAATGAAGGAAGCTGTAACCATCACCGTTGGCACCGTGGTAGGTGTCGGTCTGTTCACTACAGGAGCCAATGTGGTGGGCGGCCTTGGTCCGGCCGTTATCCTGGCTACATTTGTTGCTATGCTTATCAGTATTTATCCGGCGCTGCTGTATGCGGAGATGGGAGCTGCGCTCCCCTACGCCGGCGGCACATATCAGTATGCATCTCTGGGTATAGGAAAACCCATGGGTATGCTTGCCGGGTGGAATTTTATAATTTCCCTGGTAGCGGTTACCAGCGGGGAGGCACTGGCGTTTAGTTTTTATTTCAAAACATTTTTCTCTGCACTGGGCATTGAGCTGCCTGTGAGCGACCGTGTGGTTGCCACAGTGGTGGTAATTGCGTTCATTATCACCAACGTCCGGGGTGTGGAAATGACCGGAAAGCTTCAGAATGGATTCATGTTCTTTTTCTGGGGCGTAGCGATCATCTGGTTTTTGACCATGCTGCCGAACGTAAATATGCCTAATTTCGTTAAACTCCCTGATTTTATTGCCCAGTCCACTCCGCTTGGTTTTATCGCATCTGTCAGTATGATTTGGTGGTGCTTTGCGGGATTTGAAACCTGCTGCGCTATGGGAGAGGAGATCAAATATCCGCAGATCAATATTCCCCGTGCACTGTTTCTTGCGCCGTTTATTGTTTTTGCGGTAAATGCAGCGTTTCAGTGGTTCTTGGTTGGTATCGTTCCGACAGAACAGATCGCCACGCTGTCCACAGCAAGCGCGCCTTTTGCCGAAGCTATGAAAACAGCAGGTATCCTTGGTTTTCCGCTGATCCTTCTGGCAGCCGGAATTGCGTTCGGCGGAGATTTTTCAACTTTGAATGCCAGTATCGCCGTACCGCCCAGATATCTTTTCACCATGGCACGTGACGGCGCCATGCCGAAAATATTTGCAAAAGTACACCCGAAATACAAGACACCTTATATCTCAATCATTGTGCTTGGCCTGCTTTCTGCTTTTCTGATCGCGTCCAACTCTATGATCTACATAGCATCCGTGAGTCTGTTTGCAGATTTGTTTTATTATGTGATCGGCATTGCGGCATCCTTTGGGCTTCGCAGAAAGCATCCCGATTTAAAACGCCCCTTTAAGGCGCCGGGAATTATGATCGGGGCACCGCTCAGTGTTATCATTTATCTTATCATGATGACCCAGCTTGACCGGGAAGCACTGGTGACAGGTGTGATCTGGTGCATTCTCGGACTGATCATATATGCTGTCTGTCGGAAACGCTATCAGAGTGATGAGACAAAAGAGATGGACCGTATCATTATGGAAGAAGATATTCCGACACCACAGGAGAGACAGAAGATGGACAAGGAATTTAAGATTTGGAGAACCGTTGTGGCATGTGCTGTTGTCATAGCGATTGTGGCATATGTGATACCGTTTGTTGCTGTATAAGGACAGCAGGATGTCTGAAGGGCAGCCGGTTCGGATTAATATATAATCCGTGCCGGCTGTTTTGCGTATATGGAAAATAGAGACAAATTTGGCGGGTTTTGAACCGGCAGAATTTGTTGTATATCACGAAAACAGAATATATGTTCGATATGCATTGAGGAAATTTGCAAAGTGTGATAAACTATGTTTATCGCAGGATGGCTGCCGGATAAAAGCAGTAAATGCACATTTTTGACTGGATAACTGCTGATACGGTGTAATTATTCAGTAGGTCTGCGCATTTACTGCGCTGACCGTAAGAAAACGCTTAGCAGCCGGGCAAAAACTTCATCGCCAAAGGCGATTTTGCATGGATTTTTGCTTGTAACTGTGAGGGTACTGAACAGTTACGATACGGTTTATAATATAAGTGGAAGGGTGGAATATATGACAATTGATGAAATATACACCGGTGAATCAAAAAATCTGGAATTTAAGCAGGATGTGCCGGCCAGAAGTGAGCGATATATGAAAACAGTTGTTGCTTTTGCGAACACAGCAGGGGGCAGGCTGGTTTTCGGTGTGGAGGATGGGACGCACAGGATTATAGGAGTGCCGCAGGAAACGGTAT
Source organism: Blautia sp. NSJ-175 (assembly GCF_022867815.1). Taxonomy (NCBI): domain Bacteria; kingdom Bacillati; phylum Bacillota; class Clostridia; order Lachnospirales; family Lachnospiraceae; genus Blautia; species Blautia sp. NSJ-175. Next base: position 192,137 of record NZ_JALIFQ010000009.1, on the reverse strand, counting down.
TTGAGACCATGGACAGTCTCACCAATGCAATCTGTGACAGCTGTACGCCCATGATCATTCCCGATATTACCCTGCAGACCGTAGAAGACAAGACACTGATCGTTGTAGAGATTTATCCCGGAGGGCAGCGTCCCTATTATATCACTGCATTAGGAAAAGAGAACGGCACATATGTACGGATTTCAGGAACTTCACGGCCGGCGGACAGTTATTTGCTGAGGGAGCTGGAGTTTGAAGGAATGAACAGGTGTTTTGATCAGACATATGCGGCGCCGAGGCTGGCAGAGGAGGGACAAATCAGGGAACTGTGCAGTTCCATGAGGCAGTATGCGCTGAAAATGTGCAGCACGGAAAATGAAAGGGCAGCAGTGAAGAACGTGACAAGAAGCAATCTGTTGTCCTGGGGTATACTGACAGAGAAAGAGGGAAAAATACTGCCGACAAATGCGTTTGTACTGTTGACAGACAACAATTTTCTGCAGGCTAAAATACAGTGTGCCGTATTCAGAGGAACAACGAGAGGTGAGTTTCTGGAGAGACGTGAGTATACAGGGCCGATTTACAAACAAATAGACGAAGCCTACAATTTTGTGCTGCGCAATATCCGGTATGGGGCGAAATATAAAGGTTTGTACAGAGTGGATGACTATGAACTGCCGATTCTCTGTATTCGTGAGATTATTGCCAATGCGGTGACGCACAGAAGTTATCTGAACCCGGGATGCGTACAGGTTGCGTTGTATGATGACCGGCTGGAGGTCACATCTCCGGGTATGCTGTTTGGCGGACTGACACTTGCGCAGATGAGGGAGGGATATTCCAAGCCCAGAAACAGGGCGATTGCCAATGCTTTTACCTATATGAGAATAATGGAACAATGGGGCAGTGGTGTACCTAAAATGTTGAAGATGTGCAGGGAGTTTGGTGTGGAAGAGCCTGAATTTTCGGAAGAAGGTGTGGATTTTCGCGTAAATCTATACCGGGAGTCCGCACGGAATTCGTTTTTGGTTATGGAAGAACCGGCAGAATACAGAGCCGGAAAACAAATGGAGCAGGCAGGGCTGACGGCTGAAAACACTACCCAAACGGCCGAAAATACTACCCAAATGATGGGAAAAACTACCCAACCAATACGGAACACTACCCAATTAATTCCGAATGCTGCCAAAACAGCCGAAGATACAACCCAATCAATACCGGATACTACCCAAACACCCGAGGTGCGCATGTCAGCTTATGACAGACAGCTTCTGCAGGCAGTTAAAAAATATCCATATATATCCCAGAGGGAACTGGCAGCAGAGCTGTGCTGGAATACAGACCGAGTAAAATATTATATGAAGAAATGGAAGGACAAGGGCGGTCTGCGCCGCGTGGGAAGCACACACAAAGGATACTGGCAGGTGCTTATCCGGGTGGAGTGAAAGATGTAAGATCAGCCGCAAAGCATAAATGCAGTGCGGCTGTCCTTTTACAATTTATCGTATACTTTGGCTTTGTTGTCAGTAGTTTTGAGCAGCAGATATTTGCGGATGAAGAAGATGATAGCTATGGATATGATTCCTATCAAAGTATCGATCATGTTGAGATGTTCCACGATCATCTGTCTGGCAATGGCAAACATGAGCACCTCCAGCAGGTTTTCCGCCGTATGTTTTGCCAGCATCTTTACAAATTCCACCCCGATGATCAGAGTCAGGATATTGCCGAGAAATTCAGTAAACTGGCTGGCTTTTATGCTGAGCAGGGGAATGCTTATGAAATTGTAGATCATGGGTATGATCAGAACTATGATCACCACCAGCATGATTGCTGACAGGGCAATTTCAGTGTAGCGGGAAATTGTGTAAATCAGTTCGTTCAGTTTGTTTTTCATACTTATCTCCGTTTCATTTGTACTATTGTTCTAAAAATTGTGATTAACACATTCTCGTCTTTTCCATTCTAACATAAAATACAGGGTGAGCAAGAAAAATCTGCAAAAAATAACGAAATTATCCCAAGAAAATCCCTGTACTTCATTGCTTTGACGTGATAAATATGTTAATATAGGAAGCACAGACAGTCCCCGCGGGAAAGGGCATATGTTTCCCTGAAACGGATAAGGGCTGGGAAATGAAGGGAAGAAAGTTATGATTTGGGCAAAAGAAGAGACATTATCCCGGGAGGAGATCAAGGAAATTCAGACTGCACGCCTCAGAGAGACGGTGGAGCGGGTCTATCATACAGTCGAGCCTTACCGGAAGAAAATGGATGAGGCGGGCCTGAAGCCGGAAGATATCAGAGGTCTTGAAGACTTACATAACCTGCCGTTTACAACAAAGCAGGACATGAGGGATAATTATCCGTTTGGGCTGTTCGCAGTGTCAAAGAAGGATTTGATTCGTATTCACGCATCAAGCGGAACAACAGGAAAGCCCACTGTGGTTGGGTATACCAGAAAGGATCTGGATGTCTGGTCAGAGTGCGTTTGTCGTATTGCGTGTATGGGCGGAGCGCAGCCTGACGAGATTGCGCAGATTTGTTTCGGATACGGTATGTTTACCGGAGCGCTTGGACTTCACTACGGACTGGAGAGGCTTGGGGCTGCTATTGTTCCCTCCTCAACAGGAAATACAGAGAAGCAGCTTATGTTTATGAAGGATTTCGGTACAACCCTGCTGATCGCAACACCTTCCTATGCGCTGCGCATTGCAGAGGTTGCGGAGCAGATGGGCATACACCCTCAGTGTGATCTGAGCATGAGGACAGCGCTGGTGGGAAGTGAGCTGATGACAGAAGCCATGCGCCAGGAGATGTACAAAGCCTGGGGCGATCATATGAATATTACACAGAATTACGGTATGAGCGAATTGATGGGACCCGGAGTCTCCGGAGAATGCCTGGAGTTAAACGGCATGCATATCAATGAGGACCATTTTATACCTGAAATCATTGATCCGAGAACCGGTGAGGTTCTCCCTCCGGGAGAGAAGGGGGAGCTGGTCATCACCTGTATATCCAAGGAAGCGCTGCCGCTGATCCGTTACCGCACCAAGGATATCACAAGGCTGATGTACGAGCCCTGTAAATGCGGCAGAACCACTGTGCGGATGGAGAATCTGCTTGGAAGAACAGATGATATGCTGAAAATCCGCGGGGTCAACGTATTCCCGAGTCAGATCGAGGAAGTGCTCCTGGGGATTGAGGAGTGCGGACCGCACTATGAGATCGTGGTGGACAGAAAGAACCACAGCGACACCCTGGAAATCCGTGTGGAAGTCCTATCTGATTATATGATGGACTCCTATGCAGCGCTCCAGGAGCTGGAGAAGAAGATCAAGTCCAAGATCCGTGTGGTTCTGGGACTGGATATAAAGGTTTCTCTGGTATCACCGAATTCTATACAACGTTTTGAGGGAAAAGCGAAACGTGTGATTGATTTAAGAAAGAATTAGTTTTACAATATCAGTAACGATTCCATTGACTGCATCGTTACCATAATTACAGAAAGAAGGTAGGAGACGTGGGCGAAAAGAAAATCATGCTTGGCAACGAAGCCATTGCAAGAGGTGCCTGGGAGGCAGGGGTAAAGGTTTCTGCAGCATATCCGGGAACACCAAGCACAGAGATCAGTGAGAACATTGTAAAATATAAGGAAATTTATGCAGAGTGGGCCCCCAATGAAAAAGTGGCAACAGAGGTGGCAATCGGTGCGTCCATCAGCGGTGTGCGTGCTCTGGCATCCATGAAGCATGTAGGTCTGAATGTGGCAGCAGATCCGCTCTATACAGCGGCATACACAGGTGTGACCGGCGGTCTGGTCCTGGTTGTGGCAGATGATCCCGGAATGTACAGTTCCCAGAATGAGCAGGATACCAGAGCGGTTGCAAGGGCAGCGCAGGTTCCGGTACTGGAGCCGTCAGATTCCCAGGATGCAAAAGATTTTGTAAAGCTGGCTTATGACATCAGTGAAAAATATGATACGCCGGTATTTGTAAGGACAACAACACGTCTGGCACATTCCCAGGGTATCGTGGAGCTGGAGGACAGAGTGGAGAGAGAAGACACTCCTTATGAGCGCAAGTTCCAGAAGTATGTCATGATGCCGGGCAATGCCATCAGACGCCATCCGGTTGTGGAAGAGAGAATGAAGAAGCTGGCCGAAGATGCCAACAGCCTGGAAATCAATAAAGCAGAGTATAATGACACGTCCATTGGTTTCATTACCAGCGGTATTCCGTATAATTATGTAAAGGAAGCAATGCCCAACGCCAGCGTACTGAAATTAGGTATGGTACATCCGCTGCCGAGAAAGCTCATTGAAGAATTTGCCTCTAAAGTTGATAAGCTTTACATATTTGAGGAACTGGAGCCTGTATTTGAGGAGCAGATCAAATCCTGGGGAATCCCATGTTCAGGAAAAGATGTATTTACTCTGCAGGGTGAATACAGTGCCAATATGATTCGCCGCAGAGTGCTGGGCGAGGAGATTGAGGCTGCAGCACCGGCGCCGGTACCGGCACGTCCGCCGATCCTCTGTCCGGGATGTCCGCACAGAAGCGTTTACTCTGTTCTGAAGAAAATGAAGATTCATGCAGCCGGTGATATCGGATGTTACACTCTGGGCGCAGTTGCTCCGCTGAGTGTTGTGGACACCACGATCTGTATGGGAGCATCCATCAGTTCCCTGCACGGTATGGAGAAGGCCAGAGGCAAAGAATATGTCAAGGACTGGGTGGCTGTCATCGGAGATTCCACTTTCATGCATACAGGTGTGAACTCCCTGATGAACATGGTTTACAACCAGGCTACCGGAACGGTTATTATTCTTGATAACTCCACCACAGGTATGACGGGCCACCAGGACCATGCCGCAACCGGCAAAACCCTGAAAGGCCAGGTGGTTCCGGCCATTGATATCTACAAACTCTGCAAAGCCATCGGTATTGAGCATGTCAATGTGGTGAATGCCTTTGATATTAAGGAACTGGAAAAGACGATCAGGGAGGAAGTGGCAAGAGATGCTGTATCCGTGATTATTGCCCAGGCACCATGCGCATTGTTAAAGACCAATGTATTTAAGACAAAATGCAGACCGGTTTCAGAGAAATGTAAAAAATGCGGGCTTTGTTTAAGACCGGGATGTCCGGCTCTTACCAAGAATGAAGATGGAACGATTTCCATTGATGATACCATGTGCAACGGCTGCGGACTCTGTAAACAGCTCTGTCCTGCTGATGCAATAGAGGAGGTAGAAGTGTAATGGCAACGAGAAATATTATGATAGTGGGAGTCGGCGGTCAGGGAACACTTCTCACCAGCCGTATTTTAGGAGGACTCGCCGTGGAAGGCGGTTATGATGTAAAGCTTTCCGAGGTACATGGAATGGCGCAGAGGGGCGGAAGTGTAGTTACCTTTGTCCGCTATGGAGAAAAAGTACAGGAGCCAATCGTGGAGGAAGGTCAGGCGGATGTTCTGATCGCGTTTGAAAGGCTGGAGGCACTGCGTTACCGTCAGTTCCTGAAAAAAGACGGTGTTATCATTGTCAACGACCAGAGAATTGACCCGATCACAGTTGTGACAGGCGTTGCGGAGTATCCGGAAGGAATCCTGGATACCCTTCGCGAGACCCACAAAGTCTACGCTGTGGATGCCATGAAGGTGGCAAAGGAACTGGGGAATCCCAAGGTGTTCAATGTCATTGTACTGGGTGTGGCTGCACAGCACATGGACTATTCAAAGGAAGAATGGCTCAATGTGATTGAAAAGACCGTTCCGCCTAAGACAGTGGAGATGAACAAAAAGGCATTTCTGACCGGTTATGAGTTGAAATAATTGCTGTATGGGGTCTAAAGACTAAAAGCAGCTAAAATTCCCTGTCTTCTTAAATGCAGAGGGCAGAGAAAGGATAGGTAGCATAAATGTTTATAGAACAATTATCCATATTTCTGGAGAATCGTCCGGGAAAGCTGAAGGGGATCGCGGATGCGCTCAAGGAGAAAAATATTAATATTATCTCCCTGGGACTTTCTGACACCACGGACTATGGTATTGCAAGGATGATTGTGTCTGATTCTGCCAGAGCCAAACAGGTACTGCTGGAAAAAGGGTATACGGCAGTGCTGACACCTGTGCTTGTAGTAGAACTGCAGCAGGAGGTAGGCGCGCTGAGCCAGATTCTGGATACCTTAAGTACAAAAGGGTTGAATCTGGAATATATGTATGCGCTGGTTACCGGCAAAGAGGGCGGTGCTATGGTTGTGAAAACCTCAGACCAGGCACGTACCTACCAGACATTAAAAGATGCGGGCATGAAAATGTTCTCGGAAGAAGAACTGAATGAACTGAAAAAATAGGAACTGGATACAGGAGAATTAAGAAGCGTCCGCTTTTCACAGCGGAAAGCGGCGCCTCTTTTTCTTTACAATTATTGCTTTAGTGGTTTAAACCGTTGCGGTTTAAAGTGTAAGTGAAATCATAATAAAAAAGGAGAATAAAAAAGATGGAGATTAAGATACTGTTTTTGCTGCTGTTTTTCGGCTCTATGGTGGGTATTGGGCTGTATTCCCGAAAACATGCTACAAATGTGGCGGGATTTGTACTGGGAGGAAGGAGCGTAGGCCCCTGGCTTACGGCATTTGCATATGGAACATCCTATTTTTCCGCAGTTGTGTTTGTAGGTTATGCAGGACAGTTTGGATGGAAGTACGGACTGGCAGGTACGTGGATCGGGATAGGCAATGCCATAATCGGAAGTCTTTTGGCATGGGTAGTCCTCGGACGAAGGACACGTGTCATGACAAAGCATCTGCATGCGGCCACCATGCCGGATTTCTTCGGCAAACGTTTTGACAGTAATGCACTCAGGATTGCGGCATCAGCCATTGTATTTATTTTCCTGGTACCTTATACCGCATCCATTTATAACGGGCTGTCCAGATTGTTTGAGCTGGCCTTTGATGTACCGTACGCAGCATGCGTGGTAGTTATGGCTGCCCTGACCGGGGCGTATGTGATTCTGGGTGGTTATATGGCGACCGCTATCAATGACTTTATCCAGGGGATTATCATGCTGTTCGGTATTGCTGCTGTGATCGGTGCTGTCTTAAGCGGCCAGGGTGGATTTACAGAGGCAGTGAGACAGCTTGCGTCGATTCCCAGCGATGTTCCGGCAACAGCAGGACAGTCAGGTGCCTTTACCTCATTTTTCGGACCTGACCCCATTAATCTTCTGGGAGTTGTTATCTTGACCTCCCTTGGCACCTGGGGGCTTCCGCAGATGGTTCAGAAATTCTATGCCATTAAGGATGAGAAGGCGATTCAGACCGGAACGGTAGTTTCCACTGTATTTGCCATTGTGATCTCCGGAGGATGCTATTTCCTGGGAGGATTTGGACGGCTTTTTGATAACCCCTCCTTATATAAAGCAGACGGCACTGTGATCTATGACGGTATTGTTCCTTATATGCTGTCCACACTGCCGGATATTTTGATTGGTGTTGTGATCGTACTGGTGCTCTCCGCGTCCATGTCAACGCTTTCTTCCCTGGTTCTGACATCCAGCTCTACACTGACGCTGGATTTCCTGAAAGGGACTGTGGCAAAGGATATGAGCGAGAAAAACCAGCTTCGTGTGATGCGTGGACTGATCGTTGTATTTATTGTAATCTCCGTTGTACTTGCCCTTGATCCGCCAACATTTATCGCTCAGCTCATGGGAATTTCATGGGGAGCGCTGGCAGGAGCATTTTTGGCGCCGTTTTTATTCGGTCTCTACTGGAAGAGAACGACAAAGCTGTCTGTATGGGTCTGCTTTATAGCAGGAATCGGCATTACGGTATCCAATTTGTTCCTACATTATATTGCATCCCCCATTAATGCAGGGGCCTTTGCTATGGTAGTCGGATTTGTTGTAGTGCCGGTGGTAAGCATTGTCACTCCTAAAATGGAGAAAGAGAAGGTGGAGGATATTTTCTACTGTTACAATCAGGAAGTGGTCTCCACGCCGAAAAAGGTATTGCCTGAGGAAAAAGAGGACGGCGGTTCCCTTGCAGTAGAGGCATAGTTGTTAAAAATGTATCCGCTAATTATTACGAAAAAGTGCCATTTTGTAACAAATATTTAACTAATTGGAAATTTACCCCTTGCATCTGTAATAATTATGTGGTATTATGGGTGACAGATAAGAAATATTTCAAAAATGTTACAGGTAGTTACAGATTCAGACATGAATAGTGAGGTACATAATAATGAAAAAAAGATTTCTTATTCTCAGTCTTATTTTTACAATGGCCATGACCCAGGTTGTGCCGGTAGCAGCCGCAAGGGAAGATGACGTGCAGGCTGAGAAGGCAGAGACACAGAGTAAATTATCAGCAGCAGAGAGCAAAGAATCTGAGTTGGAAGACCAGAAAAACGCGTTATTGAACGAAATCGACTCCATTGACCAGAACCTTGTACAGGTTATGGCACAGATTGATATTCTGAATGGTGAGATTACAGATAAAGAAAGTGCCATCGGCCAGACAAAAGAAGATTTGGCTGTAGCGGAAGCAAACCGTGACAAACAGTACAAGGATATGAAGAAGAGAATCCAGTACCTGTATGAGAACGGGGGCTCCAATGCATGGGCACAGATGCTTTTAGAGTCTGACAGTATCACAGGACTTCTCAGCAAGGCAGAGTATACAGAGAAAATGTATCAGTATGACAGAGATGAGCTGAAGAAGATGAAGGAAACAGTTCAGGAAGTCACAGATCTTGGCAATCAGCTCGCCCAGGAAAAAGCAGAACTGGAAGAGATGAAACAGGCTCAGGAACAGCAGCAGGCAAGTCTGCAGAGTGCTCTTGATGAAAAGAAAGCAACAGCTTCTGATTATGAGACACAGATTGCAAATGTGCGTGCACAGGCAGATGAATACAGAAGCCTGATCGAACAGCAGAATGCAGAGCTTCAGAAGATCCAGGAAGAGAAAGCACGTCAGGCAGAGGAAGCGAAGAAAGCTGAAGAAGCCAGAAAAGCGCAGGAGAAGGCAGCTCAGGAAGCAGAGCAGAAAGCAAAGGATGATGCTGAGGAAGAGGGCACCGGCCAGAACAGCACAGACGTAAGTTCAAATGACAGCAATACCAATGACAATACAGATAACGGAAACGAAGCAACCAATGACAACAATGACGGAGAAGAGCCGGAAGACAATAATAATGATGTGACACCTCCGGCAGAAGAAACAGATACTCCGAATTACGACGAACCTGAGACACCGGATAATGAGGAACCCGAAGAGGAGCAGGGCAGTGACAGTGGTTACAGCGCTTCAGGACAGGCAGTTGTGGATTATGCAAGCCAGTTTATCGGCAATCCTTATGTTTGGGGCGGAACAAGCCTGACAAACGGTGCTGACTGTTCCGGGTTTGTACAGTCTGTATTTTCACACTTTGGTTACAGCCTGCCGCGTGTAAGTGATGACCAGGCTGGCGCAGGCCGCGGAATTTCCTATTCCGAATCCCGTGCAGGTGACATCATTGTATATTCCGGACACGTAGCAATCCTGACAGGTGACGGCGGAATCGTACATGCATCCAATTCTGCACCGTATCCGCAGGGTGGAATCAAATACTCCAGCAATGCGCTGTACAGACCATATATTGCAATCAGAAGAATTGTAGAGTAATTACATAGCCAGGTATTATATCATGCATAGCAGAGCCGTGCTTCCTCACCGAGAGGTGGAAGCACGGCTTTTATATATTTATAGAAGGAACGCATCTGCTGTGATACCGCGATGTCAGCCCATTTGCCCTATGGGGCAGGGAATATATGGAAGGAATTTATAAAATATTACTATAAAATTTATTTTTGTAACAAAAACTTAAAGAATTAGGGGATTTCCTCTTGCAAGTGTAATAAATCTGTGATATCATAAGCGGGAAGTGAAAATTATTTCGGAAATATTACTTAGAGAATAGCAAATATTAAATACCAACAGTGAGGTACATAGCAGTATGAAAAAGAGATTCCTTTGTCTCAGCCTTATTTTTGCACTGACCGCAGCACAGGTAATGCCGGTGGCAGCTGCAAGAAAAGACGAAGTGCAGGCTGAAAAAGCAAACACACAGAGCAAACTGTCCGCAACAGAGAGCAAGGAAGCGGAGCTTGAAGAGAAAAAGAACAATTTACTTGGAGAAATTGATTCTCTGGATCAGAATCTGGTTCAGGTTATCGCACAGATTGACATACTGAAGGGTGAAATCTCTGACAAAGAGAACGCCATTGTAGAAACAAAAGAGGATTTAGCAGAAGCAGAGGCTGACCGCGATGAGCAGTATGCTGCAATGAAGAAAAGAATCCAGTATCTGTATGAGAACGGCGGAAGTGACGCATGGGCGCAGATGCTTCTGGAAGTCAACAGCATTACAGACCTGCTCAGCAAAGCTGAATACACAGAGAAGATGTATCAGTTTGACAGGGACGAGCTGGAGAAGCTGAGAGACACTGTTCAGCAGGTAACTGATTTGGGCAATCAGCTGGAGCAGGAAAAAGCTGAGTTAGAAGAGATGAAACAGGCTCAGGAAGACCAGCAGGCTAATTTAGAGACAGCACTGGAAGAGAAAAAAGCAGTTGCTTCTGATTATGAGACACAGATTGCAAATGTTCAGGCACAGGCAGATGAGTACAGAAGTCTGATTGAACAGCAGAATGCAGAGCTGCAGAAGATTCAGGAAGAAGAAGCAAGACAGGCTGCAGAAGCGAAAAAGGCAAGAGAGAAAGCTGCAAAAGAAGCTGAGGCGGCTGCACAGAGACAGGAGCAGCAGAACACACAGAAACCTCAGAATAATAACAATAATAACAACAATAATAATAACAATGACGATGTGGAAAATGAGGACGTGCCGGAGACTCCAAGTAATAATGGAGGCGGTAATAATGAGAACGTGCCGGAACCGGAAACTCCTTCCTATGAGCCGGAAGAAGAGGAACAGGGCGGCGGCGGATACAGCGCTACCGGAGAAGCGGTTGTTGCTTACGCAAGCCAGTTTATCGGTAATCCGTATGTGTATGGCGGCAACAGTCTGACAAATGGTATTGACTGTTCAGGATTTACACAGCAGGTATTCGCTCACTTTGGATACAGCATTTCCAGAACAAGTGATTCACAGGCGGGAGACGGACGCGGAATTTCTTATTCCCAGTCACGTGCGGGTGATATCATCGTTTATTCCGGACATGTTGCCATTCTGACAGGTGACGGCGGTATTGTACATGCATCTAACTCTGCACCGTATCCGCAGGGTGGAATTAAATATTCCAGTAATGCGTTGTATAGGCCTTATATTGCGGTTAGACGTATTGTAGATTGATTTTATTTAGTACATATTTGGGACTCATGCTTTTTGGGAGCATGGGTCCTTTTTTTGGGTGTTTATGTGGGCGGGTGGCTTTCATGGGGACGGGGAATCCAAAGCATCTGGGGCCGGCCGGTGTCTGTGTGGGGTGAGCGAAGCGTTGCGCTTGCCGGGAAGCTAACCTGCTCCCAGTCACTAAATTCGTCGGCAATGGCCTCCTCATTAAGTGTCTGGGGCAGGTGGATCTCCCCGGCGCTCCACTAGACATCGCTCACCCCACACAGACACCGGCCGGCCCCGGATGCTTTGGATTCCCCTGGGGATGATAGGGCGGGAGGAGGAGAAAAGGAAAAAGAAAAGAAAAAAGAAAAGAAAAAAGAAAGGATAAAAGAGAAAGGATATAATAAAAGATATAAAATAGGGGGTTTTAATGTGGAGTAAAATGGTGTATATTTTGAGTATGGGAGGGGAATGGAAAATGGGAATATCTTTTTTGAGGGTTTTGGAATATAATGGGGTTGTGGGGTAAAACTGATAATAAAGAGAGAAAGAAGGTATAAGAGTTGAAAACATTGGAGCTTAGAAAGAATTTTTATTGGACTGGGATTGTGGATTCAAATTTGCGGGTGTTTGATATTATAATGTATACAGAGTTTGGCACTACATATAACTCTTATGTGCTGAAAGCCGGGGATAAGACGGTTTTGTTTGAGACTGCTAAGGTGAAATTCTGGGATGAGTATTTGGAGAAGGTGCAGGAGGTAACGGCAGTTGATGAGATTGATTATCTTGTTGTGAGTCATACGGAACCGGACCATGCGGGAAGTATTGAGAATCTGCTGAAGCTGAATCCGGGGCTGAAGATCGTGGCTACGGGCTGTGCGCTTGGGTTCCTGAAAGAGATCGTAAATGGTGATTTTACTGGGATTGCGGTGAAGGATAATGAGACCATGAAAATTGGGGACAAGACTCTGCGGTTCCTTGTGGTGCCGAATCTGCATTGGCCGGATACCATGTATACTTATATTGAGGAAGAACAGATTTTGGTGACTTGTGATTCTTTTGGGTCCCATTATGGATTTTCGGATGTGCTGGCAAGCAGGGTGACAGACAGGGAAGGATATATGCGGGCGACAAAGTATTATTTTGACTGTATTTTGGGTCCGTTTAAACCGTATATGCTGAAAGCGCTGGCAAGGGTCAGGGAGCTGGATGTGTCCATGATCTGTACCGGGCACGGGCCGGTGCTGGATGATAAGATTGAACAGATGTATGACATTTACGAGGAATGGTGTACAGTTGTGAATCCAAACAGCACGAAAACCGTGATTATCCCTTATGTGAGTGCTTACGGTTATACAAAAATGCTGGCAGAGCGGATTGCGAAAGGCGTGGAGGACAGCGGGGATATTGCTGTGCGCAGTTATGATCTGGTGGAAGCAGAGCAGGAGAAGGTGCTGGAGGAACTGGGATTTGCAGATGGTATCCTGTTCGGCACACCGACTATTTTGGGAGAGGCATTGAAGCCTGTCTGGGATCTGCTGATTTCCATGTATCCCGTGACTCATGGGAAGAAGCTGGCAAGTGCGTTCGGAAGTTATGGCTGGAGCGGTGAGGGCGTGCCTCATGTGATGGAGCGGCTGAAACAGCTTCGGATGAAGACGATGGACGGCTTTCGCGTGCGGTTTAAACCCAGTGAGGCGGACTTGATCGATGCCTATGACTTTGGCTATAATTTCGGCTGTACCCTTCAGAATAAGGAAAATGAGAGGAAGTCAGGCAGAAGCAGACTGGTGAAGTGTCTGGTGTGCGGTGCTATTTTTGATTCCTCCATTGATATATGCCCGGTATGCGGAGTGGGAAAAGAGCATTTTGTACCTGTTGAGGAAGAGGAAAATCAGTTTAGCAGGGACACAAAGAATTTTTATCTTATTCTTGGAAATGGTGCCGCAGGTATCAGTGCTGCGGAGGCTATCAGGCAGAGGGATAAGACAGGGTCTATTACCATGATTTCCAATGAAATTTACAGTACCTATAACAGGCCCATGCTGACAAAATCTATTATGGCAGATTTAGATGCCGGTCAGATCGCTGTGCACGAGACTTCCTGGTATGAGGAGAACAGAGTATTCCAGATTTTGGGACGCCGGGTGGAGCGGATTGATACGGACAGCAAAGAGGTGGTTCTGGATGACGGCATGAAGCTGAAATATACGAAGCTTATCTATGCTCTTGGAGCAGAGTGTTTTGTGCCGCCTATGAAGGGCGTGGAGAAGAAGAACGTATTTGCGATCCGCAGGCTGGATGATACGAAGAAGATTGCGGATGTGCTTCCCCAGGTGAAAAATGTGGCAGTGATCGGCGGCGGTGTGCTTGGCCTGGAGGCTGCCTGGGAACTGAAGAAAGCAAAATGCCGTGTGACAGTGCTGGAGCTTGCCCCTGTGATCATGGGACGCCAGTTGGATGAACCGGCAGCCGAGCTTTTGAAAAAGATAAGTGAAGCGCAGGATATCGAAATCCGTACCGGCGTTAAGATCGCGGCTTTGGAGGGAGAAGATTTTGTCTCCGGAATCCGTATGGAGGATGGCGAGGTGCTCCCGGCTGATATGGTGGTGGTTTCCTGCGGCGTGAGGGCCAATACCGCAGTGGCAAAAGAGGCAGGTCTTGAAGTGGACCGCTCTGTTGTGGTCAATGCCAGGATGGAAACCAGCGCAGAAGATATTTATGCGTGTGGTGACTGTGCTCAGTATCAAGGCATCAATTATGGTCTGTGGAGCCAGGCTGTGGAACAGGGCAAGACTGCAGGTGCCAATGCAGCAGGGGACAATCTGGAATATGAGACGGTATCCGCTGCGCTGAACTTCCATGGAATGGGGACTGCGCTTTTCGCGGCAGGTGATAATGGTAAGAATCCAAATCTGATCTATAAAACAGTTGAGTTTAAGGATATGGGGAAAAAGCAGTATCAGAAATTCTATTTCCTGAATAACAGACTGTGCGGTGTGATTTTGATCGGAGATGTAAGCCGTCTGGCGGAGATGACGGAGGCTCTGGAAAGACATGCCACGTATCAGGAAGTGATGAAATAGTATTTGCGGGAAACCAGGCAGGGTGTGTAGCTCTGCCTGGTTTTTTACGGCTTTTAAGGGGTCTCTCTATAGGACAGCAAAATGTGAAGTGGCCAAGGTGACATGGATCTTCTGGCAGTTGTTTAGCAGCATATAACCAGGGAGAGAAAAGGAATTGGAATTTTAATACTAGAAAACACCGGAGAACTAATAATGACCAAAATTCATATTTGATGACTGTAAATATTGGTGAATCTTTTTTGGGCAGTAGTGCTATAATGAACTTGTAACAAAAGGAAATACTTAAAACAACCTCATACGAGGCATGCTAAGCGATCAGGTTTTTCGGAGGAAAAGATAAATGAATACTTTAAAAGCTGAAAAAAGAAACATGAACGTGAAAGCAAGGAGATTAAGAAGAGAAGGTTTTGTCACAGGAAACCTGTTCGGACGGGAACTGCAGGGATCCATTCCGCTAAAGATAGCCAAAAGAGATGTGGAGCAGCTCCTCAAGACGGAAAGAAAAGGCGGACAGGTTATGCTGGAAATAGATGGACAGACCTATGATGCGCTGATTAAAGAAATCGATTACAATGCTATGGCTCGGTGTGTAGAGGAGATTGATTTTCAGGCTTTGATCAGCAATGAAAAAGTACATTCTGTTGCTGAGGTTGTATTATTAAATCATGAAAATGTGATAGAAGGAGTTCTGCAGGAGATCTTAAAGGAAATTTCATATAAAGCGGTTCCGGCAGCATTGGTGGAAAAAGTAATCGTTGATGTGGGAAATATGCGGGCCGGTGATTCCCTCCGGGTAAAGGATCTGGAGATCAGCCAGAACAAGGATATTGAACTGATGACAGATCCGGAGGCCGTTGTAGTGAGCGTATCAGCAGTACATAATTCACTGCCGGATGATACAGAGGAAGAGGAAACACAGGAATAGTGTTTTAACATGGAACTTAAAAAATGCCATAAGCCCCTTGCCGCGTGTAACGGTAAGGGGCTTATGGCATTTTTCATGGACGGTTTATGATTTGTATAATGTGGTCGATCTGTTTCAGGAAAGCGTGGTGTCCGGCCGCTTTATATCCGGGTGTGTTTCTTCTGGAATATGTGCAGGCTTATGGGGTTTGTGAAAAAGTATGGCATGCATGTGCCGGACCATAACCATGCTTTGCTATTCTGAAAGTTCAGATGTGCAGTGAGGGCACCGCACAGCATCAACTGCAATTTCACTTTTACAGAAAGGACATACCTTTGTTGCCGGGGCTGCCGGCTCTTCTTTTTTCTGCCCAAAAGAGAGAAATTTATTGATTCCCTTCATAAGACAGAATAAAATCAATGCCATGATCAGAAAATTAATCACAGCAGATACAAAAGCTGAGGCAAATCCGGCAATATCCTGTGCATTATATTTTGCATGTCCGGTCAGAAAATTCAAAATGGGATTAATAAAATTGTCCGTCAGAGATGTCACAATCCCGGAAAAAGCGCCGCCGATTATGACGCCGACGGCCATGTCCATAACGTTGCCGCGGAGTGCAAATGACTTGAACTCCTCTATAAATTTTTTCATAGTGTACCTCCTGGTTTCTCTTTTGTATTTTTAATTAAGCATACCATATATTTCGATGATTTCCAAATAAAGATAATATTTCATATAGATGAAAACTGACTGATGAAAATCAACTATGCTATTTGATATGGAGATGCTGTTTCGAGCCATTCATGCGGTTAAAGAGCTCGCTTATCCGCTGGTCAGCCATTTTCTCGCCATAAGGATGTTTGTTGCGTGATGACCACTGTTCCGTATGACAGAGTGCTTTCCCCACGCATTTACGCGGGAGTTTGACAGCAGGGGCAGGGAGAATAGATTCCTATTTGGCTGTGATAATTTCATAGTTTTTAAGAATAATTTTTTGAAAAATGCACAAAATATTCCCAACTTTAATCCCAATATGCTATAATACAAAAGTTGGGAATAAAAGTTGGGAAAAGGATGATGGTTTATGAATGTCGAAAAATTGGTTTTAGATTTATGTGCGTATAACAATGAACAGGAATGGTTTGAATTTAAAGAAAATTGGTTTCAGCCGGAAGGCTTGGGGGAATATATATCAGCTTTGTCAAATGCAGCAGCATTTCATTATAAGGCTCAGGCATATTTTGTGTGGGGTGTTAATGATGAGACACATGAAATTGTTGGTACAACATTTAATCAGTATTGCGACCATAACAAAGAGCCATACCAAAATTTTTTGGCAAGGAATCTGTCTCCAAGCGTCAATTTTTCGTTTGAGGAAGCAACTATAAATGACAAGAGGGTTGTTGTTTTAGTGATTCCTGCAGCACAGGAAATCCCGACAGCTTTTAAAGAAAAGCGATATATTCGTATTGGTTCTTCTAAAGCAAATTTGAAAGATTATCCGAAACGGGAAATCCAATTGTTCAAAATTTTGGACGGAAGAGTGGAGACCATTGAAACATTACCGGCGAAATATCAGGAACTGACATTTTCAAAATTATTTGGATATTATGGTTCAAAAGGGATTGTACTAAATGAGAAAACCTTTGAAAAAAACCTCGGATTAAGAAATAAAGATGGAGAATATAACCTGTTGGCACAGTTGCTTTCGGATAATTCACATTTTCCATTAAGAGTATCAATTTTTGAAGGAGAGACAAAAGGCTCCAATTTATTTTCTGTAAGGGAATTTGGAAATAATTGTCTGCTCTACAGTTTGGATGAGGTTTTAAGATATGCGGATGTATTAAATTTGATTCAGACAGATGAGAGCGAGCGTGTGGTGGAACGTACGGAAATACCATTGTTCGATAACAAAGCGTTTAGAGAAGCAATCATAAATGCTATTTTGCATAATCTGTGGATAAGCGGAAACGAGCCAATGATTTCTGTATTTTCAGATAGAATAGAAATTTTATCAAGAGGAACACTGGCACCGGCGCAGACTTTGGAAGGCTTTTTCCTGGGAGAATCAATCCCTGTAAATGAAAAGCTGTCAGAAATCTTTCTTCAGCTTCATATTAGTGAAAAATCAGGTCGTGGTGTGCCTAAGATTATTGAAACATATGGGAAGGAAGCATTTACCTTTAGAGAAAACTCGATTGTTGTTACAATCCCGTTTCAGCGAATAAAAAAATACGGGAATAAGGTTGGGAAAAAAGTTGGGAATAAAAAAGGATTAAATGCAAGAAGAGAAAGAATCATAACAGAAATAAGAGATAATCCGAACATTACTGCCAGGGAATTGCATCAAATACTGGGGATTAGTGAAACGGCAGTAGAAAATAATTTGACATTTTTAAAAGAAAATGGATATGTGGAAAGAGTTGGTTCTAAAAAGACCGGTTATTGGAAAGCTCTTGAGTAAGCATTATAACAGCTTGTTTACAAAAATCTTGGGGGTGGCTATGAGTTCCATGATGCTGTGCCAGATGGAAGGAAAGGTGCAGAAAATTAAATTCAATAAATTAGCACTCACCTCTTGACAGTGCTAACAAACAGTGTTATATTAGCACTAGAACAAATAACAAAGAACTCAAATCTCGGAATGGAGGGATTTTATGAACATCAGCAAATTTACACAGAAATCACTTCAGGCAGTTCAGGACTTGGAAAAGACAGCTTATGAGTTCGGCAATCAGGAGGTCGAACAGGAGCATTTACTATACAATCTTTTACATCAGGAGGACAGCTTGATCCTGAAACTGATTGAAAAAATGGAAATTCAGAAAGAACACTTTCTGAACAATGTGGAGCGGGCACTGAATGCCCGGACCAAAGTATCCGGCGGTCAGCCGTATATCGGGCAGTATCTGAACAAAGCCCTGGTGAGCGCTGAGGATGAGGCAAAGGCCATGGGAGATGAATACGTCTCTGTGGAGCATCTGTTTCTGGCACTAGTCAACAACCCCAGCCCGTCCATGAAAAAAATCTGGCAGGAGTATGGGATTACAAAAGAACGTTTCCTGCAGGCGCTGAGCACTGTACGGGGCAACCAGCGGGTGACTACCGACAATCCGGAGGCCACGTATGACACACTGAACAAATACGGCCAGGACCTGGTGGAAAAAGCCAGGGAGCAGAAGCTTGACCCGGTGATCGGCAGGGATGCAGAGATTCGTAATGTCATTCGGATCCTGTCCAGGAAAACAAAAAATAACCCTGTATTGATCGGTGAACCCGGCGTAGGTAAAACTGCCGCTGTGGAGGGCCTGGCGCAGCGAATCGTTCAGGGGGATGTGCCGGAAGGGTTAAAAGATAAGAAGATTTTCGCACTGGATATGGGCGCGCTGGTAGCAGGCGCCAAGTACAGAGGTGAATTTGAGGAGCGTCTGAAAGCCGTACTGGAGGAAGTCAGAAAAAGTGAGGGACAGATCATACTGTTCATCGACGAGCTTCATCTGATCGTAGGTGCAGGCAAGACAGAGGGCGCCATGGATGCAGGCAATATGCTGAAACCCATGCTGGCCAGAGGTGAACTGCACTGTATCGGTGCCACCACTCTGGATGAGTACCGTCAGTATATTGAAAAAGACGCGGCACTTGAACGCCGGTTCCAGCCCGTTATGGTGGATGAGCCGACAGTTGAGGATACCATCTCTATTCTGAGAGGTCTGAAAGAGCGGTATGAAGTCTTCCATGGCGTCAAGATCACAGACGGTGCCCTGGTAGCGGCAGCTACCTTATCGAACCGTTATATTTCCGACAGGTTCCTGCCGGATAAGGCCATTGACCTGGTGGATGAGGCATGTGCGCTTATTAAGACAGAGCTGGATTCCATGCCGACAGAACTGGATGACCTGCGCAGAAGGATCATGCAGATGGAGATTGAGGAGGCGGCTCTGAAAAAAGAAAACGACCGTCTCAGTCAGGACCGTCTGGTGGATCTGCAGAAAGATATGGCAGAGCTGCGCGACGAATTTAACGGTAAGAAAGCCCAGTGGGACAATGAAAAAGCGTCCGTGGAAAAGCTTTCCAAACTGCGCGAGCAGATAGAAGATATGAATAAACAGATTCAGGTTGCTCAGAGAAATTATGACCTGAATGAAGCGGCAAGGCTGCAGTACGGCGAACTTCCGAAACTTCAGAAACAATTAGAGGTGGAAGAGGAAAAAGTAAAGAGTCAGGATCTATCCCTGGTACACGAGAGTGTCACAGATGAGGAGATCGCCAGAATCATCTCCCGCTGGACAGGAATCCCTGTTGCCAAGCTGACAGAAGGGGAAAAGACAAAGATTCTGGGCCTGGAGGATGAACTGCACAAGCGTGTCATCGGTCAGGATGAGGGTGTCCAGAAAGTAACAGATGCCATTATCCGCTCCAAAGCCGGCATCAAGGACCCCACAAAACCAATCGGTTCCTTCCTCTTCCTGGGGCCAACAGGTGTCGGTAAGACAGAGCTTGCCAAGACACTGGCAGCTACCCTGTTTGATGACGAGCAGAATATGGTGCGTATTGATATGAGTGAGTACATGGAGAAATATTCCGTGTCACGTCTGATTGGAGCGCCTCCGGGATATGTGGGATACGAGGAGGGCGGACAGCTCACAGAGGCTGTCAGAAGGAAACCTTACTCCGTAGTTCTGTTTGATGAAATTGAAAAGGCACACCCGGATGTCTTCAACGTCCTGCTTCAGGTGCTGGATGACGGCCGTATCACAGATTCCCAGGGACGTACCGTTGACTTTAAGAATACCATCCTGATCATGACATCCAATCTGGGCTCCACCTATCTGCTGGACGGCATTGAGCCAAACGGGGAGATCAGCCAGGAAGCCAGAGATATGGTTGACAGGGATCTGCGGGCACACTTCCGTCCGGAATTCCTAAACCGTCTGGATGAGATCATCATGTTCAAGCCGCTTACCAAGGAGAACATCGGCGGTATTGTGGACCTGCTTGTGGAGGATCTGAACCGCAGGCTGAAAGACCAGGAGCTGTCTTTACGCTTGACAGATGCCGCAAAAGATTATATTATTGAGGGCGGATACGACCCCATCTATGGTGCGCGTCCTCTGAAACGTTACCTGCAGAAATACGTGGAGACACTGACTGCAAAACTCATTCTCTCCGGCAATGTGGGAACAGAGGACACCATTGTCATTGATGTGGAAAATGGTGAACTTACAGCCCGCAGGGCATAAGAGGTGAGAGAGATTATGATACCAAAAGATCCGGTGATGCTTTTAAGCTTTGCAAACATGAAGCTGAGGGATTTCTATTCCTCTCTGGATGACATGTGCGAAGATCTGCAGCTTGACAGAAAAGAACTGGAGAAAAAGCTGGGCGCCATTGATTACGCCTATGATGAAAATGTAAATCAGTTTATTTAGCAATATGTAACGATTCAGCCAGCTGAATCGTTACGGGTATTCGCCCATTAAAAATCGCTTCGCGATGGGGCGAATACCTGCCGCCACTACTCTTTTGCACGGTCAGCGCAGTAAATGCGCAGACCTGACTGAACAGTTACAGCAATATAAGCTATGCCGCACTCCGTGAAAGTACGGGTGTGGACTGAAACAGGAAAAAGCCTGTATACCATGTGACACAAATGGGGTATACAGGCTTTTTTATGTCCTCGGACGCGCGGAGGAGTCAAATGAGTGATATTTTTAAGTCAGACCAGTTATAGAAAAGAAACAGGGAAAAGAATAAGATAGACGTATCAAAGGAACAGAAATGAAGGAGGAAATCACATGAAGAAAAAGATAGCAGCTGCCATACTCACAGCAGCCATGGTATTGTCACTGGCAGCCTGCGGCGGAAGCGGCAGTGAGGGCAAGGAGACAGCATCAGGGGAAGGCGGAAAGGAACCTTATACCGTGACCATGGTACTGCAGGGAAGCCAGCCCGCCGACGAAGAGCGGATCGAGGAAAAGATCAATGAGATTCTGGAAAAGGAAGTGAATGCCAATCTGGACATCGTGGTGCTTCCCTGGGCCAGCGCCGCGCAGCAGCTCCAGCTCATGCTGGCAGGAGATGAAAAAATCGACTGCTTTTATACAAATGCCACAAATGCTATCCAGTACATGCACAGCGGACAGATCATGGATATGTCAGAACTGGTGGACAAATACGGTAAGAACCTGAAGGAAATTTACGGCGAAGATGTACTGAACAGCAATACAGTGGATGGTTTTCTGTACGGCGTACCAAACCAGATTGAAAGAGGAAGTATCCCTGCTGTCTTCATGAGAAAAGACCTGGTGGAGAAGTACGGTATAGATACATCTGCCATCAAAGAACCAAAAGATATGGAATCTGTTTTTGAGACAGTCAAAGCAGGGGAGCCGGACATGACCATGCTGTTTTCCATCAATGAGGGGGATACGCCGCTGACAAGGCTGTTCGGAGGGGACCCCTTGTCAGATGCCAATTTCCTGGGCGTACTCATGGATCAGGAAAATGACACCACCATCACCAATTTCTTCGCCAGTGATTGGTATAAGGATACCACCACGATGCTCTATGACTGGTATCAGAAGGGATATATCAGCAAGGACGCCGGAACAGATACAGAAAACTGGCGTACCGTCTGCAAGGCAGGCAATCTGTTTTCTCTGTTTTTTGCCTATCATCCGGGAACTCCTGTGGAATTCAAAAGCTCAACCGGATATGATTTTGAGATCGTTCCGTTCAGGGACTATCCGATCAAAAACTGCCAGACCTACAACGGTATTATCTATTCCATTGCACAGAACTCAGAGAATCCGGAAAAGACCATGGAAACTCTGGATTACATCTATGGAAGCCCTGAGATCATGAATCTGCTGAACTGGGGTGAGGAAGGTGTGGATTATGTCATAGAGGATGAGGAGAACGGCATCATCAACTACCCGGAGGGCATCACCGCTGACAATGTGGGATACAGCCTGAATCTGGGCTGGGAGCTGCCGAACCAGTTCATCGCACATAAGTGGACAGGCTCTGACCCGCAGCTTTGGGAGAAGATGGAGGAATTCAACGATTCCGCAAAAGAGTCAAAGGCAGTCGGCTTCTGCTTTGACAACACCCAGTATGAGAGTCAGGTAGCGGCGCTGGCCAATGTTGTAAAACAGTATACCGGTTCACTGAACAGCGGTTCTGCTGACCCTGAAACGTATCTGCCGGAGTTTTTGGATGCTCTTCAGGCAGCCGGAATTGACGAGATCATCCAGGCAAAACAGGAACAGTTTGACAAATGGCTGGAAGAGAATAAATAGTTACTGTTTATTCTCTGCCCGTCAACAATAAATAGACAGGATCATTTTTGACAGCAGGCTGTCGCTCTAGGAAACAGAAAAAGCTCTTAGCGCGGCAGCCTTTTTGCCGGAAAGAAACCATTCATAAGACAGAGGAGGAGAAATATGAAGAAAAAATCCAGGCTCAGTGTCTACAAGCAACACTGGCCCCTATACCTGATGATGCTGCCGGGACTTTTGTACCTGCTGATCAACAACTATATTCCCATGGGTGGAATTGTGATTGCCTTTAAAAAGCTGAATTTTGCAAAAGGCATATTTGCAAGTCCCTGGTGCGGACTGGATAACTTCAAGTTTTTATTCCAGTCAAAGGATGCCTGGATCATTACCAGAAATACACTGCTTTATAATGTGGCCTTCATTGCCGTAAATATGATAGTAGGTATTGCGGTAGCCATATTGATCTGTGAAGTGCGGAACAATAAAATGAAAAAGCTCTACCAGAGCGCCATTTTGCTGCCTTTCCTCATGTCCATGGTAATACTGAGCTACATTGTTTATGCACTGCTCAGTTCCGAGAACGGCTTGATAAACAACACCATTTTAAGCGCCCTGGGAAAAGAACCGGTGCAGTGGTATCAGCAGCCTAAATACTGGCCGTTTATCCTGGTATTTGCTAACTGCTGGAAGGGCGTTGGGTACGGATGCCTGATCTATATTGCCTCTATTATCGGCATTGACCCGTCCTACTATGAGGCAGCCAGCCTGGACGGCGCAACAAAATGGCAGCAGATCACAAAAATCACCCTGCCAAGTCTGGTACCCACCATTATCACTCTGCTTCTGTTAAATATCGGACGTATTTTCTATTCAGATTTCGGCCTGTTTTATCAGGTGCCTATGAATTCCGGGGTTCTCTTTCCGACGACCAATGTGATCGACACCTATGTGTACAGAGCGCTCATTGAGCGGGGAAATATCAGTATGTCATCCGCGGCAGGCGTGTACCAGTCCATTGTGGGATTTGCCATTGTTATGCTGAGCAATTGGGTCGTGAGAAAAGTAGATAAAGAACAGGCATTGTTTTAGGAGGAGAGAAATGAAAAATTCAGCAAAAGAAAAACGGTATCAGTTTTTCATCAATATAATTCTGATTCTTATGACATTGGTCATTATACTGCCTTTTGTACTGGTGTTCATTTCTTCCGTCACAGATGAAAATACACTGATTCGCAACGGCTACTCATTTTTTCCTGAGAAATTAAGTCTTTACGCTTACCAGTATATTATCAAGCAGGGAGAAAAAATACTGCGCGCGTATGGGATCACCATATTTGTGACGGTCGTGGGCACTATACTGAATATCAGTCTGTCAGCGCTGATGGCTTACCCGCTGACCATTAAGACCCTTCCCCACAGAAGGGCACTGACCTTTTTCGTATTTTTTACCATGCTTTTCAATGGCGGCCTGGTACCTACATATCTGATGTATGTGAATTACCTGCATATTAAAAATACGATTTTTGCGCTTCTTCTTCCCAACCTTCTTCTGAGCGCCAACAATGTGCTGATGATACGGAGTTATTTCATTACAAGCATACCGGATGCCCTGTTTGAAGCTGCCAAGATAGACGGGGCAGGGCATATGAAGATATTTACCAGTGTGGTGCTGCCTCTGGGCAAGCCGATCCTTGTGACCATGGGACTCTTTTCCGGACTTGCCTATTGGAACGACTGGACCAATGGTTTATACTATTTATCAGGAAACCAGGGACAGAAGCTGTTCGGCATACAGAACCTTCTGAACCAGATGATCACGGATATCCAATACCTGGCAAGCGGCAAAGTTGTGGGGAATATCGGCGCGGAGGTCGCCAAGCTTCCCACCACATCCATCCGAATGGCCATTGCGTTCATAGCCATGCTGCCGCTGTTTATTGTGTATCCATTCCTTCAAAAATATTTCTCGGAGGGAATCACTCTGGGGGCAGTGAAAGGGTAAAAAACGCATGAGGAAAGTTCCGAAATACAGAAAACAAAAAAATATGGCCCAGCAGATGAAGGCCATCCTTATTATTCTCATGGTGGTGCTGGCTGTGTACGCGGGCGTCAGCGCCATGCTGCTTGAAAGAACCAGAAAGCAGGCCATACAGGAGATGGACGAAATGTCAAAGCTCTATACCGATGAATTGGACAACCGTTTCCTGCGGATCAGCCGGAGCCTGTTTTCCAATATTATGGAGAAGAATCAGGGGTATTCTGTATTGGGGGACTATATTGAGACCATGGAGCATTCCGGAGACCCCGTAAAAATAAATAATGCAGTCAGTAACCTGCGGAGAATCTGTCTCTCCTATGCGTGGGAGTATGGCACAGAATACCACTTTTTCCTGTATTTGAAGAAAAATGATATGTTTACCATGCTCACCATGACAGGGGTGGGATATGATATTGATAAAGACCTGGAAGACGCAGTGAGAAACCAGCTGGGACTCATTGCAGACACTTCCTACTCGGTCAAGAAAAAGTGGAACCAAATGGACTGCGGCGAGGAAAACTATATCTGTAAAATAGCCCAGAACCAGGATGTTTACATGGGCTGTTTTGTGAATGTAAAAAGTATTCTGGAGCCTTTCACTGACACCATCGTAGGCGATGACGGATATGTGCGCCTGGTGGATGCCAGGAACCGGGTGGCGGGTCAGATCACCAGCAAAGGCATAGAACAGGAGCTGGATTTTAGGGAGGCAAACAGCGGATACTCACTCAGCAAAAATCTGAAACAGGCACCCTTTACCATTCAGATGAAGATATCAGGGGACAAGATACTGGGCGTCATGATGGGCAGTCTGGGATTCCTTTTAGTCCTGGCAGCAGCACTGGTCCTGGCCGGAGCCGCGATCCTTTTATACCTGAAAAAGTATCTGCTGGAGCCGGTGAGGGAATTTACGGATAATCTGACAAAATACGATGACGATGATTATACCTTCCACATCACGGAAAACAACCTGATGGAGCTGGAGCAGATTGACGGCAAGTTTAAAAGAATGATACATCAGATCCGACGCCTGAAGATCACCCTGTATGAGCAGGAATTAGAGAAGCAGAAGATAGAGATGGATTATCTGAAGCTGCAGATACGCCCTCATTTTTATCTGAACTGTCTGAATTTTATATACAGCATGATTGATTTCAAGCAGTACGGCAATGCGCAGAAGATGACAAAGACTACCTCAGATTATCTCCAGTATGTATTTCGCAGCACCAGTGGTCTGGTGCCTGTCAAGGCAGAGACAGCGCACTGCGAAGACTATCTGAAAATACTGCTTCTGCGCTATCCGGACAGCTTTGAATACTATATTGAGATCGATAAGGAGGTCGAAAACGGGGAGATATTTCCCTTCATGCTGCAGGTCTTTGTGGAGAACGCGGCGAAGCATGCACTGACACTGGAAGAGAAGATATTGATCTCAGTTACAGCATTTCCGGAGGACAGGGAAGATGGGAAATATATCAATCTGTATATCTCTGACACCGGAAAGGGATTTCCAAAGCATGTTTTGGAAAGGCTTAGGCAGGGGAAGGGAATCAGCGAGAACGGCAGACATGTGGGGATTGAAAACTGCCTGAAGCGTTTTCATTACTACTACGGCGGACAGGGGGAGATCAATTTTGACAACAGTCCCCTGCAGGGTGCCATAGTGGATATCCATATCCCGTTCCGGGAGCATGGGAAGAAGGAGGCAGACAAAACCGTTCAGGGAGGTACTTATGAATCTGTTATTGGTGGACGATGAGGAATATGTGATAGAGAGTATCAAGAAAAATGTAGATTGGGAACTGCTGGATATAGGGCAGATTTATACGGCATCCTCCATGCAGCAGGCACAGACGGTCATGGGACTTATGCCTATCCATGTGATCGTGAGTGATATTGTCATGCCGAAAGGCAGCGGCTTTGATTTTATGGAATGGGTGCGCAAAGAAGCGTATGAGGTACAGGCTATATTTCTTACCAGCTATGCAGAGTTTGATTTTGCGCGCCGTGCCATTGCCCTGGACAGTGTGGATTATCTGCTGAAGCCCATAGACTTTGAAAAACTCACCGCTGCCATTCAGAAAGCGTCTGACAGGGTAAAGGCTGCGCTAAATTACGAGGCTTATCGTCAGGAGAGCAGAATCTGGGAGCAGAACAGGGAAATCCTTCTGAAAAACTTCTGGTCTGAACTGCTCACCGGCAGGATAAAACAATCCGCCATAGAGGAGGAAATCAGCAAAAGACATCTGGATCATAAACCGGAGGACAGATTTCTGGCTGTGCTCCTGCACCTGTCCGGCAGAGGGGGAAGAGAAAAAAGAGAGCACTGGGATGAAAATATTCTTTTATTTATCATAAAAAATATTCTGGGGGAATTGGCTGAGGAATATCAGGTGGCTGTGGAAACTGTCCTGCCCTGCCGGAAAGACAGCTATACGGTCATATGCCGGGGCACTGCAGGGAACCTGGAGCGGCTCAGTGAGGAAGGTGTATTTTCCTCCTTCCGGAATCTGCTGAGGGAGCGCATGCAGATGGATATCTGGTGCGGAGCCGGCAGCAGCGCCGGGATCGGTGATCTGGCGGACTGCCTTGCCCAACTGCAGGAGATGCGGGACAACAGTCTGACCGTGTGGGATAAAGTCCTGTATCTGTCCGATTTCCGACAGCCCTGCATTGCCTATCAGAATAAACAGCGCACGGTGTGGGAGACCCTTCTCGGCGAGCAGAAACCGGAAGCTCTGATCAACAGCATGCGGCAGTATCTCACAGAGCTTGCGGAGCGTGAACTGATCACGCGTGACATTTTGAAAAGCTTCCGCATGGACATTACCCAGATAACGTATTCCTGGCTTGCCGCAAGGGAGATCAAGGCCCATCTGCTGTTTGCCGGAAGTGAGAACGAACAGTATTACCAGGAGGCCCTGGAGAGTGTGGATGGCGCCATGCAGTTTGCCTCCCATCTGGTGACTGCTGCCGTGGAATATACGAAATATATCAACAAAAGTGAATCTGTGGCAGACCAGCTAAAAGAATACATCGACACACATTACCAGCAGGACATCAGAAGGGAGACTCTGGCAGAGCTTGTATATCTGAATGTAGATTATATGTCCAGAATCTTCAAAAAAGAGGCCGGTATTTCCATCAGTGCCTATCTGATGCAGAAACGGGTGGAGGAGGCAAAAAATATGCTGACCCGGAGCAGTCTGCCCATCAATACCGTATCCATTTATGTGGGTTACAGCAATTTCTCCTATTTCACAAAAATGTTCCGGGAGAACACAGGATTCTCGCCCCTGGAATACCGCAGAAAATTCAAAATAAACCAGTAAAACAGAGAGGAAAGATCATGACAAAACAACAGTTAACAGAACTTTTAAAAGACATGTCCCTGCAGGAAAAGGTTAACCAGATGCTCCAGGTGGCCGGCAATTTTTACATGGACGACACAGTTATCACAGGCCCTATGAAGGAAAACGGCTTCACAGAGGAGAATATATCCCAGGCCGGTTCTGTTTTAGGTGCCCTTGGCGCGTCAAAAATAAAAGAGATCCAGAAAAACTATATGGAAAAACATCCTCACAAGATTCCGCTGCTCTTTATGCTTGACATCATCAACGGCTTCCGCACCATATTCCCCATTCCCCTGGGGCAGGGCGCCACTTTTGAGCCGGAGCTGTCTGAAAAGTTAGCTGCCGCAGCAGCCAAAGAAGCTGCTGTCAGCGGCCTTCACGTGACATTTGCGCCTATGGTGGACCTGGTCCGTGATGCCCGCTGGGGCAGAGTCATGGAATCCACCGGGGAGGATACCTATCTGAACTGCCTCTTCTCCGAGGCCATGGTCCGGGGCTTTCAGGGGGAGGACCTGAAAGAGCCTTACAACATAGCTGCCTGTGTAAAACATTTTGCGGGATACGGCGCCCCCACAGCAGGCCGTGACTATAATACCGTGGAGCTTTCAGAACATACCCTGCGCGAATTTTACCTTCCCTCCTACAAAGCCGGCATTGACGCGGGTGCAGCCCTGGTCATGACCTCCTTCAACACCATAAACGGAGTTCCTGCAACCGGCAATAAATGGCTCATGCGCCATATCCTGAGAGAGGAGATGGGTTTTGACGGAGTCCTCATATCCGACTGGGCCGCTATCGAGGAGATCATCTACCACGGATACTGTGAAGACAGAAAAGAAGCAGCCGTCAGAGCCGCCGAAGCCGGTGTTGACATTGATATGATGACCGGCATCTACTCCGAACATCTGACAGCACTCATAGAGGAGGGTATCCTCGATGAACAACTGGTGGATGAAGCAGTTCTCCGCATTCTGGAGCTGAAAAACAAACTGGGCCTCTTTGAGAACCCATACAAAGACGCGGACGAGTCCAAAGAAAAAGAAATCATCCTGTGTAAGGAACACAAAGCTCTTGCCAGAGAGGCCGCCTGCAAGTCCTTCGTCCTCCTGAAAAACGAGTCTGTCCTTCCCCTGAAAAAAGGACAGCACATTGCATTCATAGGCCCCTACACAGATAACCGCAGCATGTCAGGCTCCTGGTCCTTCATCGGCCGCCCGGAAGACACCCTGACCCTCCGGGAAGCCGCCCTGGAATCCCTTGACAGCACAGAAGTATCCTTCCATCCCGGCAGTCCGCTCCTTGGAAATGACATCCGTCTGGAAGGCTTCACAGAGCAGACGGAGGAATCCATTTCCCCGGAGCAGCAGCAGAAAATGCTCGCAGAAGCCATAGAAGCCGCAAAAAAAGCAGACCTGGTCATCATGCCTTTAGGCGAGCACTACGTCCAGTCCGGCGAGGCCACCAGCAATGCAAACATACAGATCCCCGAGATCCAGCAGACCCTCTTCAACAAAATTTACGAGGTCAACCAGAACATTGCCGTCATCCTCTTCTCCGGAAGACCCCTGGACATCCGAGAACTTTCCGGTAAAGCCAAGGCCATCCTTCAGGTATGGATGCCGGGCACAGAAGGTGCCCACGCGGTCATGGATGTTCTCACAGGCGCCTTTAACCCCAGCGGCAAACTCCCCATGAGTTTCCCCTACAGCGTCGGCCAGGTCCCGGTCCATTACAACGAATACTCCACCGGCCGCCCCTATACCGGAGCAGACAAAGACCGCTTCCGCTCCAAATACCTGGACATCCCCAATGCCCCCTTATATCCTTTCGGCTACGGCCTGAGCTACACCACCTTCTCCATCTCCCCCATAGAGCTGGACAAGCCCGCAATGACCAAAACCGAAACCATCCAGGCATCCGTAACCATTAAAAACGAAGGTCCCCTTTCCGGAACCGAGGTCATCCAGCTCTACATCCACGA
Organism: Blautia sp. NSJ-175; assembly: GCF_022867815.1. Lineage (NCBI taxonomy): Bacteria > Bacillati > Bacillota > Clostridia > Lachnospirales > Lachnospiraceae > Blautia > Blautia sp. NSJ-175. Next base: position 162,161 of record NZ_JALIFQ010000009.1, on the reverse strand, counting down.
CAGAGCCGCCACCGTCGTCCGCCCAGTCAAAGAGCTGAAACACTTCCGCAAGATCCACCTCCACCCCGGTGAATCCCAAAAAGTAACCTTCCATATCACCGACCGGGACCTCCGCTTCCTCACCGAACACTCCCTCCTGGAAAGCGAACCCGGCACCTTCGACCTCTACATAGGCACCGACAGCACCACCACCAACCAAACCCAATTCACCCTCTTACCATAACAAAAAACTAAATACAAATACAAACCCTCTCCCGCTTATCCCTATAACAAGCAGGAGAGGGATTTTTTCTTTTCCTTTCCACAACCCTGCGGCCATCCAATACCCAGGGGAATCCGGTGCGGCGTCGGCGAGGGAGGGCTGTATCCCGGGGGCGATGTCTTAGTGGAGCGTTCGGAAGATCCACCTGCCCCAGACACTTAATGAGGAGGCCATTGCCGACGAATTTAGTGACTGGGAGCAGGTTAGCTTCCGGACAGCGGAACGCTTCGCCCCCGGGATACAGCCCTCCCTCGCCGACGCCGCACCGGATTCCCCGTCCCCATTGCATCCCACCCCCCTCTTGCACCACCCCCCTTTTCGTGATAGTATAAAAAAGAAAAACCCCACGGAGGCCCCCATGAGTTCCTACGAAAACTTCGCCCGCGTATACGACCTCTTCATGGACAACATCCCCTATGAAGAATGGTGCGCATATCTCACCGGGCTTTTGAAAGAATATAACATAGAAGACGGCCTGATCCTGGAATTAGGCTGCGGCACCGGCAATGCCACCAGGATCCTGTCATCTTCCGGCTACGACATGATAGCCATTGACAACTCCCCGGACATGCTGGAGATCGCCATGGAGAAAAAAACGGAGGACGGCCAGGACATCCTCTACCTTCTGCAGGACATGCGCGAATTCGAGCTCTACGGCACTGTGCGGGCAGTAGTCTCCATCTGCGACAGCATGAACTACATCACAGAAAAGGAAGACCTCCTGGAGGTATTCCGTCTGGTCAACAACTACCTGGACCCTAAGGGCATTTTCATATTTGACCTGAACACTTTCTACAAATACAGAGAGATACTGGGCGAACAGACCATAGCGGAGGACCGGGAGGACGCCAGTTTTATCTGGGACAACTATTTTGACGAGGAGGAGAACATCAACGAATACGACCTCTCTCTCTTCATTCCGGAAGAACACGGCGGGGAGATCCTCTACCGCAAATACGAGGAAGTCCACTACCAGAAAGCCTACATCCTGGAGGAGATCAGACAGCTCATAGAGGCATCCGGCATGAAATTCCTCGCCGCTTACGACGCATTCACCCATGACCCGGTAAAGGAAGACAGTGAGCGCGTCTACATCCTTGCACAGGAAAACGGAAAATAAAAGCGATTACTACAGGCAGTACCGGCAAAGATTCGCCTGAGTTATTATAATAAAAGGAGAAAAAACATGGCAGACTATATAGTAAGAGCAACCGCAGCAAACAGCCAGATCCGCGCTTTTGCTGCAACCACAAGAGATTTGACAGAGCACGCCCGGGCAGCGCACAATACAAGCCCGGTGGCAACAGCAGCCCTGGGACGCCTCCTCACCGCAGGAAGCATGATGGGCGTCATGATGAAGGGCGAAAAAGATTTACTGACCCTGCAGGTCAAGGCAGGAGGTCCTCTGGAGGGCATCACCGTGACCGCAGATTCCAAAGGCAATGTGAAAGGCTATGTGGGCAATCCAAATGTCATCCTCCATGCAAATGACAAGGGAAAGCTGGACGTGGCAGGAGCCGTAGGTGTGGGCTTCATGAATGTGATCAAAGATATGGGTCTGAAGGAGCCGTATGTAGGCCAGACCGTGCTGCAGACCAGTGAGATCGCCGAGGATCTGACCTATTATTTCGCTACCAGCGAACAGGTTCCCTCATCCGTAGGCCTTGGTGTCCTCATGGAAAAGGATAATACGGTAAAACAGGCCGGGGGCTTTATCATCCAGCTTATGCCCTTTACAGAGGAAAAGGTTATCAGTCAGCTGGAAGAAAATCTGAAAGATGTAACCTCTGTCACAACCATGCTGGAGGAAGGCCATACACCGGAATCCCTGCTGAATACCCTGCTGAAAGGCTTTGATATAGAGATCAATGAGACGATTCCCACACAATTTTACTGCAACTGCGATAAAGACCGGGTGGAAAAAGCATTGATCAGCGTAGGCAGAAAAGAGCTGCAGGAAATGATCGATGAGGGGAAAGAGATAGAGATGAACTGTCACTTCTGCAACAGAAATTACACATTCTCTGTGGAAGAGCTGAAAAATATATTAAAACGCTGCAAAAGAGGGTAAAGAAAGGTCAGGTACAATATGAGAGATGGTTTTATCAAAGTGGCGGCCGCAACACCGGATATACTGGTAGCAGACTGTGCACACAACAGACAGGAAATTGTGGAGAAGGCCAGGGAAATGGCCGGGAACGGGGCAAAGATCCTGGTGTTCCCGGAGCTTTGTCTGACAGGATATACCTGCCAGGACCTGTTTTGGCAGGGAGCTCTTTTACACAGGGCAGAGGAGGAGCTGAAGACAATCCAGAGAGAGCTTCAGGATGTGGACGGTCTTATCTTCATCGGACTTCCCCTGAGGCATAAAGGCAAGCTCTACAATGCGGCGGCAGTGCTGAACCAGGGCAGGATACTGGGATTTGTCCCCAAGCACCATCTGCCCAATTACGGTGAATTTTACGAGGCCAGATACTTTGTTCCTGGCCAGGCATTTGACGGATATGTGGACTGGCAGGGGGAGAAAGTTCCCTTTGGACAGAATCTGCTGTTCCACTGTGCGGAAGTACCGGGACTCTGTGTGGCAGCAGAAATCTGTGAAGACCTGTGGGCACCGAATCCGCCCAGTATTTTCCATGCCATGGCAGGAGCCACTTTGATCGTCAATCTCTCAGCCAGCGACGAGACCACAGGAAAGGATGCCTACCGAAGAGAACTGGTAGGCGGACAGTCCGCCCGCCTCATCTGCGGATATGTATATGCAACCGCAGGCAACGGGGAGTCCACCCAGGATCTGGTATTCGGAGGACAGAATCTGATCGCGGAGAACGGAACCATTCTGCGGGAGGCAAAACGCTTTGCCAATGAGATCATTTACGGTGAAATTGATGTGGAGCGCCTGGAAAGCGAGAGAAGAAGGATCTCTACCTGGCAGCCGGAATCCAAGGAGGAATATACACAGATTTCCTTCCATGTGAAACAGGAGCAGACAGCCCTGTCCCGTTTCTTTGACCCCAGCCCCTTTGTGCCGGATGATAAAAAAGACAGAGAGAGAAGATGTGATGAGATCCTCACCATGCAGGCCATGGGGCTTAAAAAACGTCTGGACCATACAGGATGCAAAGCTGCAGTTCTGGGCATTTCCGGCGGTCTGGATTCCACCCTTGCCCTTCTGGTGACTGCAAGAGCCTTTGATCTGTGCGGTCTTGCCAGAAGCCAGATCACAGCGGTGACCATGCCCTGCTTCGGCACCACGGACAGGACATATACCAATGCCTGTGAACTCACAAGAAGACTGGGAGCCACGCTTCGTGAGGTTGACATAAAAAAGGCAGTGCTGCAGCATTTTGAGGACATCGGTCATGACTATCAGGACCACAGTGTGACCTTTGAAAACGCACAGGCCAGGGAGAGGACCCAGGTTATTATGGACATTGCCAACAGCTGCGGCGGCCTTGTGATCGGAACAGGGGATTTGTCGGAGCTGGCTCTCGGATGGGCAACTTACAACGGGGACCATATGTCCATGTACGGGGTAAACGGCTCTGTGCCGAAGACTCTCGTCCGCCATCTGGTGCGCTATTACGCGGATACCTGCGGGGAACCGGAACTGGCAGCCATTCTGGAGGATGTGCTGGATACACCGGTGAGCCCTGAGTTGCTTCCGCCCACGGACGGTGTCATTTCCCAGAAGACAGAGGATCTGGTGGGCCCCTACGAGCTGCATGATTTCTTCCTGTATTATATGATGCGTTTCCAGTTCGGTCCTGCTAAGATCTACCGCATAGCCAGAATCGCCTTCGCGGGCATGTATCATGACGAAGTGATACTGAAATGGCTGAAGAAATTTTACTGGAGATTTTTCTCCCAGCAGTTTAAGCGTTCCTGCCTGCCGGACGGACCAAAAGTGGGCAGTGTGGCAGTGTCACCCAGAGGAGATCTGCGGATGCCCAGTGACGCATCTGTGAGAATCTGGATGGATGAGTTGGAGACTCTGGGATAAGCGGATAAGGGCAGAGGATAGAAAGGGGGCGCAGGATTTGCGGACGAATAAAATGCGTGCTGTAGTATATCAGGGGAAAGGCGCGGTATCTCTGGAGGAGCGTGATATCCCTGTGATCCGGGACCCGGGGGATGCTATTGTGAAAGTGACACTTACCACCATATGCTCCAGCGATATTCATATAAAACACGGTGCAGTGCCGAAAGCCATACCGGGAACCATCCTGGGGCACGAGTTTGTCGGACAGGTGGTGGAAACAGGAAGCGCGGTGAAGAAGGTGAAGCCCGGAGACAGAGTGGCTGTCAATGTGGAGACTTTCTGCGGGGAGTGCTTTTTCTGCAGGCGCGGGTTTGTGAACAACTGTGAGCATGAAAACGGAGGCTGGGCTCTCGGATGCCGCATAGACGGAGGACAGGCGGAATACTGCCGCATTCCCTGTGCGGACAATGGACTGACTAAGATACCGGACCATGTGACCGACGAGGAGGCCCTCTTTACCGGGGATATACTCTCCACCGGCTACTGGGCTGCCAGACTGGGTGAGGTAAAGCCGGCAGATACAGTTGTGGTTATAGGAGCCGGTCCCACCGGACTCTGTACCATGATGTGTGCCCGGCTGTACAGTCCTGCCAAGATCATCGCCATAGACGTGGATGAAAGCAGACTGGAACTGGCGAAAAGACAGGGGCTTGCCGATGTGACGGTATGTCCCGCGGAAGAGCCCTGCCGCTATGGGGCAGAGGATTATGCCGATGTTGCGGGGAAGGTACAGGAGACTGTTGTGCAGCGTGTCCTTGCAGAGAGCCACGGAAGAGGGGCAGATGTGGTATTTGAGGCCGCAGGCGGAACGGATACCTTTGAGCTGGCCTGGAAGACAGCCAGGCCCAACGCGGTTGTGGTGATCGCTGCCATGTATGAAAGAGATCAGACTCTGCCCCTGCCGCAGATGTACGGCAGGAATCTGACTTTTAAAACAGGCGGAGTGGACGGCTGCTATTGTGAGGAGATCATGGAGCTTCTGGCGGCAAAGAAGCTGGATACAGGATGCCTGATCACCCACAGGACCCGTCTGGAAGATATTATGAAGGCATATGAGATATTTGAACAGAAAAAGGACGGCGTGATAAAATACGCGGTAAAACCATAAGAATGCGGACAAAATAAGACCGCAGAAGGAGAACGATATGGAAAAATTAAGAGTGGGTGTATTGAGCACAGGAAATATTGCAGCCACTATGGCGGAGACACTCCGCTGTATGGAGGATGTGGAGCTGTATGCAGTGGCATCCAGATGTCAGGAGAAGGCAGACGCGTTTGCAGAAAAATACGGATTTGAAAAGGCATTCAGTACATATGAAGAGATGGCAGCAGATGAGAAGGTAGACCTGGTCTATGTGGCAACCCCAATCTCAGAACACTGTTCCCATGTGAAAATGCTGCTTGAAAACGGCAGGAACGTCCTGTGCGAGAAGGCATTTGCCGTAAATGCCCGGGAGGCCGAAGAGATGACTGCGCTCTCAAAAGAAAAGGGACTGCTTCTGGCAGAGGCCATGTGGGTCAGATATATGCCCATGGCAAGGACACTGCAGGAGGTACTTGCCTCCGGTGCCATCGGCACACCGTATACCCTGACCGCTAACCTGGGATATCTGCTGGAGTCAGTACCCAGGATGATGAAGCCTGAACTGGCAGGCGGCGCCCTTTTGGATGTAGGTGTCTACACTCTGACATTTGCATCTATTGCGTTCGGGGATGACATCTCCTCCATTGACACTTCCGTCATTATGACAGACACGGGAGTGGACGCACAGAGCAGCATAACCATTAGCTATCCGGATGGGAAGATGTCGGTGCTGAACAGTTCCCTCCGCGCCCTTTCCGACAGACAGGGAATCATTTACGGGACAAAGGGCTTTCTGGTTGTGGAAAACATCAATAATTTCGAGTCCATCACAGTCTATAATGAAAAACGGGAAGTGACAGCCAGATATGACCAGCCAAAACAGATCAGCGGCTATGAATACGAGGTAAGGGCCTGCAAAAAGGCCATAGAAGAGGGGATGTGCGAATGCCCGGATATGCCCCACAGCGAAACGATCCGCATTATGGAGCAGATGGATGCTGTCCGTGAGAAATGGGGCTTTCGTTATCCAATGGAAAAATAAGAAAATACCGGTTGACTTTTCCTTACTGCAAATGTAGTATATAGATAGATACTACATTTGTAGAAAAAGGGAGGAGTACAAGAATGATTAAAAAAAGAGGGATTGTCCTTGCTGCATCCATGGCTGTGCTTCTGTTTGCAGTCACCGGTCTTATGGGATGTTCTTCAAAAGAGAACGACAAGTCTGACAAGAAAACAGAGACCCGGGAGGAAACCGGAAAAGAAGAAAAAACAGATGCAAAAGGGGATACCGCGGAGAAGGCAGCCATAGAGACCGGGAAGCTGGAGAAAATGCTGCCGATCTTTGACTCCGTGATACGCTTTCAGGCACAAAGCCGGGAGCCGCTTGAATACAGCGCTTCTGACAGTAAATATGTATGGGGAGTCCTGAACCGCATTATCACAGATTACGCCAGAGTCGGCGATAACGGAGTGGATTACACAGAGGATTCCTCCATGAAACGTGTCCCGTCCGGAGTGGTAAAAGAATATGCCCAGGGACTGTTTGCAGGTATTGAAACACTGCCTGAACTTACGGCGGACTTAGAGCAGGAGATGGGTATAGAATCCGTGGAAAATGAATATCTCTTTGCGCTTGGTGACCAGGTAGAAATGACTGTCTCCATACAGGACTATAAAGAAGGCACAGACGGGGGCTGGATCGTAAATGTGAGTTCACATTATCCATATCCGGCATCCTCCGATACACCGTCAGCCGTGAGTTCCTTTCGCATTGTGGAGAACCCTTACGGCGGACTGTTTCCCTATGCGGTGAAGGAGGTCATATCTGCAGCGGTGCCCGAAAATGCTGTTTCTGGTGAGGAGCAGGGAGAAGTTTCCGGGGAACAGGAGAATCCTTCCGATACACCGGAAACACCGGACTCTGAGAATCAGGAATCCAACAGCGGAGAACAGGAACAGCCGGAACAAAACGGGCAGGATTCAGACCCTGCGGATACCGATTCTGACGATGATATGTCCATTGATGAGTATGTGGAAAAATACGGGGAAGAGAAAGCTCTGGAAAAGTACGGGGAAGTTCCGTTTAATAAGTATTATTTAAGACCAAAGGAAGCCAGAGAGAAGATGGAAGAAGAGGAAAGGGAAAAAGGGACAGAGGAGGATTCAGGATCTGCAGAACAGAATACAGATGAAACACAGTGAGTGCCGGAACTGAGATTTAAAGCAGGCAGCGGGGAACGTATATGGGTACGTTCCCCTTTTTGCTGTATAAAAAAATCCGGGATTTTCATTATGTTATTTTGACTGAATTTATCAAATGTGTTTTGTGCATAAAAACGAAGAAAAAGAAATAAACAAGTGAAATATGCAATGATACATTCGATATATATTGTGCGTTGTATCAATTATGCGCAAAAGGTATTGCGGCTAAAATACGCATATGCTATGATGTCAAAATAAATATGGAGAACCAGGAGGAACAGACATGATACGGAAATATACATACGGAAATCCTTTTTGTACGGACGCGGTTGTAAAGGATATGGCAGCAGAGACCCAGACTCTTCCATATCTGCAAAAGGCAGAGCAGGACGGCAGGCTTATATTTTCCTGCAGCCTTGGGGAAAAGGACCTGGTGTACGGACTGGGTGAAAATGTAAGAGGGATCAACAAGCGGGGATGGCTTTACCGAAGCTGCTGTGCAGATGAGCCAAACCATCTGGAGGACAGGCATTCTCTGTACGCATCCCACAACTTTTTAGTGATTGCCGGTGAGACGACCTTTGGCGTCTTTTTTGATTATCCGGGCATTATCAGCTTTGACGTGGGCTATACCCACATGGATGAGCTGGTGGTCACACTGGAGGAACCGGATGCGGATGTCTATATTCTGGAGGGCAGCGATATCCGGCAGATCGTAAAGGAGTTCAGGGGTCTGATCGGCAGAAGTTATATTCCGCCCAGATGGGCATTCGGATACCAGCAGAGCCGCTGGGGTTATAAATGTGAGGCGGACATCAGGGAGGTGGCAGAGGGCCACAGGAAGAATCATCTGCCTCTTGACAGCATTTACCTTGATATTGATTACATGGAGCGGTATAAGGACTTCACCATTGACGAGGAGCGTTTTCCGGATTTTGAAGGTCTGGTGAGGGATATGAAGGCGCAGAATATCCGTCTGGTGCCTATCATTGATGCCGGTGTGAAAGTGGAAAAAGGCTATTCCGTCTATGAGGAAGGTTTGGAGAAGGGATATTTCTGCAAAGACGAAGACGGAAAAGAATTTATCGCCGGTGTGTGGCCGGGACAAGTGCATTTTCCGGATGTGCTGAACAAAGACGCCAGGGAGTGGTTTGGAAACCAATATAAGTTTTTGCTGGATAAGGGGATTGAAGGCTTCTGGAATGATATGAACGAGCCCAGCATCTTCTTTGCCCAGGACCGCATGGATGACACCATTGACGCCATTGTAGAGCTGAAAGGAAAGAATCTGGACCTGGATACCTTCCAGAAATTTACCGGTCTGGTAGATGGACTGGCAAATAATACAGAGGACTTTAAAAAGTTCTATCACAAGACGGATGCAGGACAGATGCGCCACGACAAGGTTCATAACCTGTTCGGCTATAATATGACCAGAGCGGCAGGGGAAGCCTTTGAGCGTCTGTGCCCTGACAAGAGGATACTCATGTTCTCCCGCTCCTCTTACGTGGGAATGCACCGCTACGGCGGTATCTGGACAGGGGACAACAAGTCCTGGTGGCAGCACCTGCTTCTCAACCTGAAGATGATGCCGAGCCTTAACATGGTGGGGATTCTCTACACAGGCGCCGATATCGGAGGATTCGGTTCTGACACCACGGAAGACCTGGTAATGCGCTGGATCCAGCTTGCCATGTTCTCACCGCTTATGAGAAATCACACGGCACTGGGAACCAGAATGCAGGAGGTCTATCAGTTTGACCATATGGACCGGTTCAGGGATATTCTGGGACTGCGCTACGGCATGCTGCCCTATATTTACAGCGAATACATGAAGGCGGCCCTGCGCGGTGAGATGTATTTTACACCGCTGTCCTTTGTCTACACGGAAGATGAATTTGCACCCCAGGTGGAGGACCAGCTTCTTGTGGGAGACAGCCTTATGATAGCTCCTGTGTACAGCCAGAACGCGGAGGGAAGATATGTGTATCTGCCGGAGGAGATGGCGCTTCTGCGTTTCCGGAGCCTGACGGACTTTGACAAGGAAATCCTGCCGGCAGGCCACCATTATGTGAAAGCAGGTCTGTATGAGATGCTGGTATTTGTGCGCCCGGATAAGATTCTTCTGCTGTCTGAAGGCGGAGAATCCACGGAAGATGTGGATACGGATTCCGTAAAAGCCCTGGCATTCGTAAAAGAGAAGGCTGTTTACGAGTGGTATGAGGATGACGGAAAAGGGAAAGACTTTGAAAACCCGGCGAATTATGGTATGATTGAAATCGACAAGGCAGGAACCTGTGTGTATACAGGCTGCCGGAAGAAAGAGATTCAAGCTGAAATACTGTAAACAGATTGGGGATTTAAGAATGATTACAATAAAAGAGATAGCCAATATGCTGAATGTGAGCACCACCACGGTGTCAAATGTTATCCACGGCAAGACAAAAGAGGTATCACCTGCCAATGTGGAGCGTATCCGGAAGGTTCTGGATGAGTATGACTATATGCCCAACATCAATGCCCGCAACCTGGCAAGCAACCGTTCTAAGATCATCGGTATGGTGGTAAAGGTCAATGGAAAGGAAAATCCGTTTAAAGACCAGTTTTTTGGGGAGCTGCTGGGTGCAGTGGAGGACCGTGTGAGAAGCAGAGGCTATAATCTGATGGTCTATGCACTGAATGATGTCCGGCAGGTCCAGAAATTTATCCTGTCATGGAATATGGATGGACTGGTGACCTGCGGTTTTGTGGAAGGGGAAATCTCATACCTGCAGGAACGTTACAAAAAGCCGATTGTGATCATTGACGATTATGATACAAATGACCTGGAGCGCTGCATCAATATCCGGCTGGAGGATAAAAAAGCCGCCTATGAGATGACAAAATATGTCATCGGATGCGGTCATAAAAAAGTCGCGTTTCTTGCCGATAATAATGTGAACCTGGATCATCAGCGGTTCCTGGGATACTGCCAGGCCATGGATGAGGCCGGACTTTTTGGCAGCGAGGAAAATTTTCTGAAAATATGTCCCGGAAACAGGGGAGAGAAGAACAATCTGGATGAGCTGTATGAGAAATCCTTTGCCTATACGGCGATCATATGTTCTTCGGATTACTATGCCGCAATGCTCCTCAATACTTTTCAAGACAGAGGGAGAAAGATTCCGGATGACATATCCATCACCGGCTTTGATGACGTGGAGTACGCCTCCCTGGTAAGGCCGGCACTCACCACTGTGCGCCAGGATATCCAGGAAAAAGGACTGGTGGCGGTTGATATGCTTGTAAAAATGTTGGAGGAAAACCCCAAGGACATGGAGACACTGGTTGTCCTTCCCACACAGATGGTCATTCGTGATTCTGTAAAAAGGATCAACGGGTAAGAAAGTAAAATAATAGTAACTGTTCTGTCAGGTCTGCGCATTTACTGCGCTGACCGTGCAAAAGAGTAGTGGCGGCAAGTATTCGCCCCATCGCGAAGCGATTTTTAATGGGCGAATACCCGTAACGATTCAGCTGGCTGAATCGTTACAAATAATATACCGTATGGCTGCAGAGATACTGCCGCCATACGGTATTTTTTTGCTTTTTTTATGGATTGTGTACAATGTGAATGACATAAGAAAAGGGCAGCAGCAGAGAATACAGAATATAAGCTTATGCGCAAAAGTGTTAAAGCATCGAATGAACAGAAAAAGGTTTTGCGAAAAACCTTTTGTAAAAATTATACAAAAATATAGGCTGAATACCAGGAAAATGGGAAGTGTTTCTGTGAAAAATAGAGAAATGAATATAAGAGGTTATAAAAAACATTGATTTTACGCGGAAGTGGTGGTAAGATACAAAGCATCAAAACCTTATGCGCAAAAGGTATAAAAAGATAATCCTCAGAAAGGTTGGTAAGAGAGATGAAAAAGAAGGTTTTAGCGGCACTGCTTGCCGGAGCAATGACAGTTACACTGGGAGCATGCGGAGGAAATACAGGCAGTGGAAATGACACCAGCAAGGCAGACGACAACACACAGGGGACAACGGACACAGCGGATGTGAGCAAGGATGCCATTCGCTTTATGAACACAAAGATCGAGATTGACGGAGCTTTGAAAGAGTTTGCAAAGCAGTACCAGGAAGAGACAGGACAGGAAGTTGTGATCGAATCCCTGGGCGGCGGCGTGGATGTAAACGGACAGCTCAAAAATTATTATGCAGCAGGCAACATGCCGGACATCTTTGCATTTGCTGCAGACTCTTACAAATCTTCTTTTAAAGACTGGCTGGAACCACTGGACGGAGAGTCCTGGATCGACGATACGGATTATGCGTTTAAGGGAGAGGACGGAAAAGTATACGGAATGCCTTTTGCACTGGAAGGAATCGGTCTGGCATACAACAAAGATATTCTGGATAAAGCGGGGGTTGACCCGTCAGCGCTGACAAATATCAATGCTTACAAAGAGGCATTTGAGAAGATAGATTCCATGAAGGACGAGCTGGGAATTACATCTGTGTGTGCTGTAGCGGCAGAGTCAGGACAGATGTACTGGTCAACGGGCAACCATATGATGGCAGCTTACATTTCTCAGGGAAAAGACAGAACGGACAAAGATATTATTGATAAGCTGAACAAAGGGGAGATTGATAAAGACAGAATGGGACAGTTCGGTGACTGGCTTCAGTTATTGTTTGATTATTCAGATCAGAACGTATTGATCTCCGGTACATATGATGACCAGCTTGCACTGTGGGCTACAGGAAAAGCAGCATTCATCACCCAGGGTAACTGGATCGACCCGTCACTTCCCACCTATGAAGCAGAGTTTGCATGCGGACTGGCACCGGCGGCATTTATGGAAGAAGATACAGACGGCATCATAGTGGACGCACCGGCTGTATGGGGTATCTATAATGAGAGTGATAAGATTGACGCCTGCAAGGAATTTTTAAAGGCACTGGCAGAGAGCGAAGAGGGACAGAAAGCCCTGGTTGAGGACTGCGGAATGGTTTCTCCGTATAAATCCTGCACACTGGAGCCGAGCACACCGCTGGCAAAAAGCATGCTTCCTTACATCAAAGACGGAAAAACCTATGCATGGGATTGGCTGACACAGCCGGAAGGTATTGCACAGAATGCCACAGGAGCTGTATTTGAGCTGTACGCAAAAGGACAGCTGGATAAACAGGGATTTGTAGACACCATGGAATCAGTAATCAAAGATTATGTAGCATCTAACGGAAGCAATTAACCAGTTTACCGGCGGTTTTCCCCGAGGGGAGGACAGCCGGTAAATTTTCAAAAGGGGAAAAGGCATGAATGTTCAATTGAAAAAAACGATATCAATCGCTGCCATGGCTGCGGGCATTATAGGTATGGCAGCAGCACTCTATATGGATTTTTCGGGCAGCGCCTCCACGATCAGGGGACCGCTTCTTATTGCAGGGGCTTTGCTTGTGATAGCCGGCGTCTACTTGCTTCCGACCAGAAAGCACCGCTCCATTATCAATGTGCTGTTTCTGTTTCCGCTGATCTTTGCGTTTGCGGTGACAGTATTGATTCCGTTTGCCTGCGGTATCTTTTACTCCATGACAGACTGGAATGGAATCAAATTTGAGAAGTTTGTGGGACTTGGCAACTACATCAGTATGTTCAAATCAAATGATTATATTTATTCATTTGTGGTAACCTTTATCTTCACGGTGATCAATATGCTGGCTGTGAACCTGGTGGCTTTCGGACTGGCTCTTCTTTGTACATCAAAAGTTAAGGGAAGAAACTTCTACCGTGCGGCTTACTTTATCCCGAACCTGATCGGCGGTATTGTACTTGGTTATGTATGGCAGTTTATTTTCAACAAGGTAATGACAACTGTGATCGAAGGCAGCACGTCCATGCTGACAGATCCCAATCTGGCAATCGCCGCTATTTTGATCGTAAGTACCTGGCAGTACGCGGGGTATATTATGATGATCTATGTGACAGGTCTGCAGAGTGTGCCAAAGGATATTCTGGAGGCATCCAATGTGGATGGGGCTAACCAGATCACAACCCTGCTGAAGATCAAGGTTCCCATGATCGCAAATACATTTACTGTATGTATTTTCCTGACACTGGTCAACTCATTCAAACAGTTTGACCTGAACCTGGCTATCACCAATGGTGCGCCCAGCCGTATTCTGGCGGGTAAACCGGTGCAGGCAACCGAGTTTTTGGCATTGAATATTTATAACACGGCTATCAGTAAAAACCAGTACGCATTGGGACAGACAAAGGCAGTGGTATTCTTTATCATCCTGGCGATCGTGTCTTTGACACAGGTATCCATCAGTAAGAAGAAGGAGGTTGAAATGTAATGAAGGCACAGAAAATAAGAACCGGAATCGCAGAAATTATTGGTGTGATTCTTACCATTATCATCCTGGCTCCTTTCCTGCTGGTGGTTGTGAACTCCGCAAAGAGCAGCGCGGATATTATCACAAGCCCTATTTCCCTGCCGGAGCATTGGGGACAGATTTTTACAAATCTGAGCAATGTAATACATAACCAGAACTTTAACTACTGGAATTCTTTCTTCAGCTCTCTGCTGATCACAGCGGTTTCCCTTTTGCTGCTGACCGTATTTTCCAGTATGGCTGCATGGGTTCTGGTGAGAAACAAAACAAAATGGTCCAGTTTCATTTTTATGCTGTTTGTGTCAGCTATGGTTATTCCTTTCCAGGTCGTTATGCTGCCGCTGCTTTCCACATTCCGGGAAACCTCCAACTTCTTCGGGATTCAGATGCTGCAGAGTTATAAGGGGATTATCTTTGCTTATCTGGGATTCGGCGGGTCTATGTCCGTGTTTATTCTGCATGGGTTTGTGAAAGGGATTCCTTATGAGCTGGAGGAGGCTGCCTGGATTGATGGGTGCAGTCCGGAAGGGACATTCTTCCGTATTATTTTCCCGCTTTTGAAACCTGTACAGGTGACGGTTCTGATACTGAACGGTATCTGGATCTGGAATGATTACCTGCTTCCCTCTCTGATGCTGGGGCTGAATGGGAAGATCAAGACGCTGCCTGTGGCGGTCAGCAGTTTTGTGGGGTCTTATGTGAAGCAGTGGGATTTGATCTTGTCGGCGGCGCTGCTGGCTATGATTCCTATTATTATTTTGTTCCTGTTTGCGCAGAAGCAGATCATTCAGGGTATGGTGGATGGAGCGATTAAGTAAGAAGTGAAAAAGGTTTTGAAGTTGAGCACCGGATATGGGGAGAATGTATCCGGTGCTTTTTTGGTACATGGACGTGGAAAGCAAAGGGTCCGGATGCCTTTGCCTCCCGGCCCCGGGCCCTTTGCTTTCCCCTGGTAGTGGAGGGCGGCAGGTGACCGATTGGAAACGAGGGTCATATGATAGAAAAAAAGGATTTTTATGAATATGATCAGGAGAGTATCTTCATATATATTATTTTTTTGTGTTTTCATGCTGTTGGGGTGTACATCGGTTTTCGCGCTGCCGCCTGAAGATGGGAATCAGCGGCAGGGGATTGACGTGAGTATGTGGCAGGGGGATATTGATTTTGAGGAGGTGGCAGGTACCGGAGTGGATACAGTCTATATCCGGTCCAGTCTGGGAAGTGATTATACAGACCCATATTTTGAACAGAATTATGAGAGAGCCAGGGCAGCAGGGCTGAATGTGGGATTTTATCATTATGTGACCGCCAGGACAGTTTCCCAGGCGGTGTATGAGGCACATTTTTATGTGAACGTGATTCAGGGCAAGGAGTTTCAGTGCCGGCTGGCTATGGATTTTGAGGATTTGACCCGTCTGAGTGCCGGGGAGGCGAATGAGATTGGGCTGGCGTTTATCAGGACCGTGGAAAACCTGAGCGGTAAAGGGACAGTGGTGTATAGTGATGCCTACAATGCCGGGAACGTATTTGGGGGAGAGCTGACAGAATACCCCCTTTGGATCGCGGAATATGATGTGTCAGAGCCTTCGTCACAGGTGAACTGGGACTCATGGGCAGGATGGCAGTATTCGGATACGGGGAATGTGGCCGGGATTTCCGGGTATGTGGATTTGGACCGTTATACAGATGCTATGTTTTTAGAGGAAGCGGGAAGCGTGCCGGGGCCTGTGCCTATGCCTGAGCCGTCTTCGTCTACGGTGGAGTATACGGTTAAGAGCGGGGATACGCTGTGGGGGATTGCCCGGATGTACAGAACCAGTGTATCTGCTATTGTTTCTGAAAATGGGATAGCAAATCCCAACCTGATTTACCCCGGGGAAGTGCTGAGGATCACACTTGCGGATCAGGTATCGTCTTCTCAGGTGGATAACACGTATATGGTGCGAAGAGGAGATACCCTCTGGGGGATAGCGCGGATGTACAGGATTTCTGTGGCAAGGCTTGCGGCTATAAATCATATCTCTGATCCGAACCTGATCTATCCCGGGGAGGTTCTGCAGATTTCAGTCTCCGGAAGTACGGGGGATGTGGGAAGGACCTATATTGTGCGTTACGGGGATACGCTGTCAGGGATCGCGGCCAGGTTTGGGACTACGGTTTCACAGCTTGCGGCAGTTAACGGGATAGCGGACCCGAATCTGATCTACGCCGGGGAAGTTCTTACAGTCAGTTGAGCAGGCAGGAAGAGAGGATATGAAATGCAGACAAAAGAACAGATAGAAGAACAGACAGAAAAAACGGGGATGTTCCGGAGCATCCCCGTTTTTGTATGAGCCGGCCATGATAAGAGCCGCAGCGTTCAGTCAGCTTTTGCTTTGTCAAGTGCCTCATTGATGGCGTCCAGCAGAAGCATTGAGGTGTATTTGTTTTCGTCTGTATAGGTGATGTTTTCCGTGGTCTGCGATGCGTATATCTGGCTGGAGAGCGCATCCAGTGCGGGCTCCATCAGCGGATACATGGCAGTGGTGGTCTCGCTTAAATTTACCAGAGATATGGCATTTATGTGGTTTTCGTCCACGGTAACCTCAACGTCAAATGTGTTGCCATTTAGTGTGATGGGGCTTTTATACACGCCAGCGTGGTAGACAGCGGCTGAAGTGGCGGCTGAGTCGGCTTTCCGGTCTTTTCCGAACATCATAAAGAGAAGAACCGCCAGAAGAATGGCAAGTACCACGAAAATAATGGTATAAATGACTTCTTTCATATGTAATACGACAATCTTGGTCTTTGAGCTCATGGCTGCACCTCCTGCATTCCTTTTTATAACTTATTATGGAAGTGGAGAAAATATGCAAGGATTCTTTTGGGGAGGACAAATTACCTGCGAATGAACTCGTCATGTTTTTGTTCGAGAAGTCGGAAATCGACTGTGCTTTTCAGGTAGCCGATGGAAGAATTGTTTTCGGATTTTTGCTTATATAGAAGTTTGGCATTCTGTTTTATTTTCTTTTGATTCTTACGGATAAAGATTAATTCTTTATGTATCAATGCTTTATAACGACGGTCTGACTCATTGTCGATATCGTACAAAGTAAGTTCAGATGCTGGAACTGGTATCATGTTGCTCAGTTTTAAGGTTCCTTTCAACTCCGGCTCTCCTTTTGAGGAAACCGCAGTAATTCTTATGATTGGGATAATACTTTTTCGTATTCGCCGCTCACCGTTTATTATTTGGTAATCTGTGTTTTTGGGAGAGGAAAGAGGAATATAGTAATGATAATTATTAATAATATATACAATACCCAGATATTTTCTGGTATGTTTTCGGTCAATTTCTTTTGCTGAGAATACATTTCTATCAGCGGCTCTTAGAAAAGCGATGTATTCTTCTGAAATTTCATATAATCGTAGAGTATCCATATCTGTCTCCTTTGATGAAAAGAGGCAGTCCTAAGACTGCCCCTTAATATTAAAGTTTCCCACTGTCCGGCAGGGAATCTCCTGATGTTAAAGTTTTCCACTATCTGGCAGGAACTCTCCTGATGTTAAAGTTTTCCACTTCTGGTAGGAACTCACCTGATGATGATTGCTCATCTATATCATTATTATACGTTTCGACTAAAAATATGTCAAGAAAATTAGAGCTCAGAATATTCCCCAACAGAAAAACAAGGTTGGTTCCGCCCCCGTTTTGTGATACACTGTTTGCAGACAATTTTTGTCGCTAAGGAGGCAGGAGAAATATGAAGTACCGATTGCTTGTGCTGGACATTGACGGCACAGTTACCAATACAGAGAAAAAAGTGACGCCGAGGACAAAAGCAGCTATAAAGAAACTGCAGGAGCAGGGTACCCTGGTAGCCATTGCTTCCGGGCGGCCCACAAGGGGGATCGCGCCGGTGGCAGATGAACTGGAGTTTGATAAATACGGCAGTTATGTGCTGGCCTTTAACGGCGCCAGGATCGTGAACTGGAAGACAAAGGAGTGCATTTATTCCAAGACCCTTCCCCTGGGAATGCCCAGAAAGCTCTACCGCAGCGCCGTACGCCATGAGGTGGGGATCATCACATATGAGGAGGAGCAGATCATTGCCGGGACAACGCCGGATATTTATATGGAGACAGAGTCAAGAATCACAGGACTGCCCATCTGTTACAGACAGGATTTCCCTAATTATGTAAACTTCCCGGTGAATAAATGTCTTCTCACAGGAGAGCCGGATGAGTTGGAGAGAATTGAGCCGCTTCTGGCTGAGGAGTATCTCCATGAGGCCCAGATATTCCGTTCAGAGCCGTTTTTCCTGGAGGCAACGCCTAAAAATGTGGACAAGGCCTATTGTCTGGAAAAGCTGCTGAAGCTTCTGGGCATATCCAGGGAGGAGATGGTGTGCTGCGGGGACGGATATAACGACATTTCCATGATACAGTTTGCAGGCCTTGGGGCAGCTATGGCAAATGCCCAGGAAAAGGTAAAAGATGTGGCTGACTATATCACAGTCCGCAGCAATGATGAGGACGGAGTCGAAGAAGTGATAGAGAAATTTTTCTTGAAAGAATAATAAGGAGGGAATCCATGCCGCTGCATTTTATATTCGGCGCTTCAGGGGCCGGGAAATCGCACTATATTTATCAGAAGATCATACAGGAATCCATGGAGCATCCCGGACGGCAGTATCTGGTGCTGGTTCCGGAGCAGTTTACCATGCAGACGCAGAAAGAGCTTGTAATGATGCACCCCAAAAAGGGGATTCTGAATATAGATGTCCTGAGTTTTGAGCGCCTTGCCTACCGCGTTCTGGAGGAGACAGGGGAATCCTGCGCGCAGGTCCTGGAAGAGACGGGTAAAAGCCTGGTGCTTCGCAAGGTGTCCCAGGAGAAGAAAAAGGAACTGAAGATCCTGGGAGAGAAAATGAAAAAGCAGGGCTATATTTCCCAGATGAAATCCATGGTGTCAGAGCTGAAGCAGTATGAGGTCACAAAAGAGGATATGGACCTTATGCTGGACTATGCGAAAGACAAGCCGGAGCTGTATTATAAGCTGAAAGATATCTCTGTGCTGTACCGGGGATTTTTTGATTACCTGGAAGGGAATTTTATCACCCAGGAGGAAGTGCTGGAGGTGCTGGGAAGGGTGGCAGGGAAGTCCGGAAAGCTGGCCGGGAGTGTGATGGTCCTGGACGGCTATACGGGTTTTACCCCTATTCAGTTACAGCTTTTGGAGCGGATTCTCCCTCTGTGTGAGACCATGTACGTGACCGTCACCATGGATGACCGTCTGGACCCCTATCGCCCGGGCAGCCCCCACCATCTCTTTCATCTGAGCAGGGAAACCGTGTCTAAGTTATGTAAACTTGCGGGGGCGGCGGGCAGTCAGATTGAGGAGACATGGGTAAAAGAAAACGGAAGATTTTCCGATAATAAGCCCATGGCATTTCTGGAACGGAATCTGTTCCGGTTCAGAAAGGAAGTCTATACAGAAGAACAGCAGGCAGTCCATATTCGGGAGAGCAGAAACCCGGCCCGGGAGATGGAGGAGACAGCTCTTATGATACGCCGCCTGATGCGGGAGGAAGGATACAGATGCCGGGATTTCGCAGTGATCACAGGAGATATGGAGACCTATGCGGACCATGCGGCAAGGGCCTTTGATAAGTTTGATATCCCCTGTTTCATAGACCAGAAAAAGTCTGTATTCATGAATCCTTTTGTGGAATTTCTCCGCTCGGCTGTGGATATGCTTCTGGAAAATTACAGTTATGAGAGTGTTTTTCGGCTGCTGCGCTGCGGACTGCTGGATCTGCCCTGCAGGGATATGGACCGGCTGGAAAATTATGTGCTTGGCATGGGAATCCGTGGGTTCCGCAAATGGCAGGAGGAGTGGGTGCTCCACTACCGCGGGGAAAAGCCGGAGGAGGTTCCTGAGATTGACAGGATACGGCAGCAACTCATGGACACCCTGGCCCCGTTCACGGAACAGATGAAGACCAGAAAAGGGACTGTTCGGGAACGCGTCCTGGCCTTCTATGAATTTATCACTGCCTGTGGTATCCAGGAAAAATTGGACAGAAGCAGAAAAGAGTTCGCAAAAGAAAACGCCATGGACAGGGCAAAAGAATATGAGCAGATCTACCCCATGGTCATGGACCTTTTTGACAAGATGACAGAGGTTCTGGGGGAGGAGAAAGTAAGCCTCCGGGAGTTCAAGGAGCTTTTGGAGGCAGGCCTTTCCGAAGTGAAGATTGGCATCATTCCGCCCAGTTCCGACCAGGTGCTTGTGGGCGATATGGAGAGGACCAGGCTTAAGGATATCCGGGTGCTTTTCTTTGTGGGTGTAAATGACGGGAAAATTCCAAGAGAGGACGCTGCAGGCAAGATCCTGTCAGATTTGAATCGGGAGGATTTAAAGGCTTCCTCTGTTGCCCTGGCGCCCACCTACCGGGAGAATCTGTACACTCAGAGGTTCTATCTGTACCTGAATATGACAAAGCCATCCGATAAACTGTATCTCTCCTACAGCAGAGCCGACGACGGAGGGGAACCCATGACCCAGTCCTTTTTGATCGGTGCAGTCAGGAAGCTGTTTCCGGCGCTTGTTTTGGAGCGGCCGTCCGAGGATGCTGTCTGGGAAGTGGAAAATCCCAAAAGCGCACTTGCGTATCTGGCATGGGGATTTAAGGAAATTCTGGAACGTGAGCCTTCTTTGCTCTGGAAGGAGCTTTTTACCTGGTACCAGAAGCAGGATGCCTGGAAACAGACCATGGAGAATATGGTGGAAGGAGCTTTCCGCATCAATCCTGAGGATGAGATCGGAAGAAGTGTGGCAAGAGCGCTCTATGGCACCACCCTGGAGAACAGCGCCACCCGTCTGGAATTGTTTGCCCAGTGTGCCTGTGCCCATTTTATGGCGTACGGCCTGGAATTAAAAGAGCGGGCCAGATATGAATTCAGCCCCATGGATATGGGAAATGTACTGCACAGCGGCCTTGAGAGTTTTGCAAAAAAAATGCACCAGCGCGGTCTTTCGTGGACTGCTCTTGATGAGGTTCAGATGGATGAGATGGCAGAAGACTGTGTGGAGGAGGTAGTTTCTTACTACGGAAATACCGTGCTGAAAAGCAGTGCCAGAAATGAATACATGGTCAGCCGGGTAAAAAGGATGATGAAGCGCACCATCTGGGCTTTGACAAAGCAGATGGAGCAGGGAGCGTTCACGCCCAGCCGTTTCGAGGTCTCTTTTGCCATGGCAGATTCTCTGGAGAGTATCAACATTGCCCTGTCAAAGGAGGAGAAAATGAAACTCCTGGGTAGGATTGACCGGGTGGATACCTGCGAGGAGGAGGACAAGGTTCTGGTGAAGGTCATTGACTATAAGTCAGGAAACACCTCCTTTGACCTGCTGGCTCTGTATCACGGCCTGCAGCTTCAGCTTGTGCTGTATATGAACGCAGCTATGGAGCTGGAGCAGAGGAATCATCCGGATAAGCAGGTGGTGCCTGCAGGTATTTTTTACTATAATATCAAAGACCCTGTGGTTGAGAAAGTGGAGGAGGAGGATCCGGAGGCGCTGAACCGCCGCATTTTGAAGGAGCTGCGCATGAACGGCCTGGCCTCCTCAGACAGAGGTGTGCTGGAAAAGCTGGATGAAAACCTGAGCGCAAACGGTACCTCATCCCTCTGTGTTCCGGTGACCATCAACAAGGACGGAAGCCTGTCACGGAATTCCAGTGCGGTCAGCCCGGAGCAGTTCCGTCTGATATCGAATTATGTAAATCAGAAGATGAAGGAGATCGGCCGCAGGATTTTAGCAGGGGAGGCTGAGACTCAGCCTTATGAGATGGGAAAACGAAATGCGTGTCAGTATTGTCCTTATAAAGGTGCCTGCGGGTTTGACGAAAAAACCGCGGGATACCACTACCGCAGACTGAATCCTCTGAAGCCGGAGGAGATATGGGGCAGAATGAAAGACGGGGAAAAGTCTGAGGACCCTGTGGATAAGGAGGTGTAAAAAATGGGAGTGATGTGGACAACAGAGCAGCAGAAGGTGATCGATTCCAGAGACTGCAACATACTGGTCAGTGCAGCGGCGGGAAGCGGCAAGACGGCTGTGCTCGTGGAGCGTATTATTTCCATGGTCACAGATCCGGTGCATCCGGTGGATATTGACAGGCTGCTGATCGTGACTTTTACCCGGGCGGCTGCGGGGGAGATGCGGGAACGTATCCGGCTGGCGATTGAAAAAAAGCTTGCGGAGGATGAGGACAATGAGCATCTGCAGAGGCAGAGCACACTGCTTCATCACGCGCAGATCACCACCATTGACAGCTTCTGTTCCTATGTGGTGAAAAATTATTTTCATCTCATTGATCTGGACCCTTCTTATCGTATGGCGGAGGAGGGGGAGCTTCGCCTGATGCAGGGTGATGTAGCTGCCCAGGTGCTTGATGATGCATACAGCAGGAAAGAGCCGGAATTTCTGCAGTTTGTGGAGTGTTTTTCCACCGGGAAGACGGATGAGGGGATCGAGGATATGATAAAGCGCCTCTATGCCTTTTCGGTCAGCTATCCGTATCCTGAGGAATGGCTTTTGTCCTGTAAGGAGGCATACAGCATTTCTTCCGCGGAGGAACTGGAACAGGCCGGATGGATGCAGATGATCAAAGAGGATATCAGAAAAAGCCTGCAGGAGGCCATGAATCTGGCAGACGCGGCGCTGGAGACAGCCAGAGGAGAGGGCGGACCTTATTATTATGAAAATGCCCTGGAATCTGACAGGACGTTTGTGCAGAAACTGCTGCAGACGGATTCCTTTGAGGAATGGCAGAGACTTTTTTCCGGTCTTTCCTTTGCCAGGCTTGCGGCAAAAAAGGATTCCCAGGTCTCAGAGGAGGCAAAGGAGCTAACAAAGAATCTGCGGCAGCAGGTAAAAGACCTGTTGGGTGAACTGAAGGAACAGTATTTTGCCCTCTCTCTGGAGGACGCGGCGGAGTATGTGCGTATGGCGGGAGGTCCGGTTGGGGTGCTTATTGATCTGACGCTTGCGTTTGCCCGGGCGTTTGCAGAGAAGAAGAGGGAGAAAAATATACTGGACTTTTCGGATCTGGAACATTTTGCCCTGAAGATCCTGGTGGACCATTCCGGGGAGAAGGATAAGCGGACTCAGGCGGCAAAGGAACTGGCGGACAGATTTGCTGAGGTCATGATAGATGAATACCAGGACAGCAACTTTGTACAGGAAAAGCTTTTAAACGCTGTGTCTAAGATGGAGGAAGGAAACAACAATATTTTCATGGTAGGGGACGTGAAACAGAGTATCTACCGTTTCCGTCTTGCAAGACCGGATCTGTTTATGGAAAAATTCAAAACTTATTCCACAGCCGGAGGGAAATGCCTTAGAATCGACCTGCACAAAAATTTCCGAAGCCGGAAGGAAGTGCTGGACGGGGTGAATTTCCTTTTCTATCAGATCATGGGAGAAGCGCTTGGAAAAGTGGAGTACGATGATGCAGCGGCGCTGTATCCGGGTGCATCTTTTCCACCGTATCCGTCGGGACAGGATGGGGAACCGGATGCGTCAGAGAACCAGCAGGATGGTGGATCGGATGCGGCAGAGAAGCGACAGAACTCCGCGGCGGATACGGAACTGATCCTGGTGGAGACAGATGAGGAAGAGTGGAAGGTCATGGAGTCTGGTGAAAATGTACAGGAGCTGGAGGCCAGAGCCGCTGCCGCAAGGATTCAGGAGCTGGTGGGTTCCTATCCTGTTCTTGACAAAACCACGGGACAGTACCGCCCGGCCAGGTTTGGAGACTGTGTGGTACTGCTCAGAACCCTTTCCGGCTGGTCGGAGACTTTTAAACGCGTTTTGAATGCCCAGGGGATTCCGGCCAGTGTGACGACAAAGACGGGATATTTTTCCGCCTCAGAGGTTATGACCGTTTTGAATTATCTGCGCATTCTGGACAATCCGCTGCAGGATATTCCTTTTGCCGGGGCGCTTCACAACCTGCCGGGCGGATTTTCCATGGAGGAGCTGGCCCGTGTAAAATGCGTGGGCAGGGAGATGGAGAAATCCGGCATTTATCAGTCACTTCTGGCGGCGGAAAGTCTGTGTGAATCGGATAATGCCCAGGACAGGCAGACCGGGGAGAAGGCAGGCCGTTTCCTGGAGCTGTATGAGAGTATCCGGAAGAAAGTTCCCTACACACCCATGCATGAACTGCTGTGGGAGATCTATGACAGGACAGGACTCTTTGACTATATACAGGCAGGAGCTTCCGGGGAACAACAGAAGGCCAACCTGCTGATGCTTCTTCAGAAGGCCAGGGATTATGAGAGCACCAGCTACCGGGGTCTCTTTAACTTTGTCAGGTATATAGAGAATCTGCAGAAATACCAGGTGGATTTCGGGGAGGCGAACATTCTTTCCGAAAATGAAGATACAGTGAAGATTATGAGTATCCACAAGAGCAAGGGTCTGGAATTTCCGGTGGTCTTTGTCTCCGGCATGGGAAAACAGTTCAACCAGCAGGATGCCAGGGCATCCCTTGCCATGCACCCTGATCTGGGAGTGGGCGCCGACTGGGTGGATGCAGAGCTGCGCACCAAAACGCCGACTCTTCTGAAAAAAGCAGTACAGCGCCAGATACAGATTGAGAATCTGGGAGAGGAACTGCGTATTCTCTATGTGGCACTGACCCGCGCCAAGGAAAAACTGATCCTCACCGGAAGTACCTCCAGGCTGGAAAAGCGGCTGACTGCCTTAGAACCCCTGAAAAAACAGGAGGAGCGCAGGATATCCTACGGCAGGCTGGCAAAAGCCCGCTGTTATCTGGACTGGATTTTCCCTGCCCTTGCAAGGCACCGCTGTATGGATGAGGTGTACCTCTCCTATGAGAAACGCCCCTATGTTTTAAATCCGCTCCACGATGACGAGGCCGGTTTCCATATACAGGTGATCTCACCCACAAAGCTTACACTGGAGGAAGCGGAGACCAGAATGATACAGAAGATGAAAAAGCAGGAAATTCTGGAATTTGATACAGCCGCAGTCTGGGATGAAAAGGTCAGGGAACAGATCGAGGAGCGTTTTACCTATTCTTATCCTTATCCGGACCGGGACAAGATTCCTGCAAAGGTCACGGTATCCGAGGTGAAGCGGCTGCACATGGAAGACGAGGAGAGTACTTCCTGGTATGAAGAGGAGGAGGAGATGATACCCTATATCCCGTCCTTTATTGAAAAACGCGAGGAAGGACTGACAGGAGCCGGAAGAGGTACCGCATACCACAGGGTATTCGAGTGCCTTGACTTTTCAAAAGCCGGGTCTGCAGAAGAGGCGGAGGAGCAGCTTTTGGCTCTGGAGTCTGAACACAGGATTGACAGTGAGATCCGCCGCACGGTTTCTCCCCGTGATGTGTATCAGTTTGCCGCTTCCTCCATTGGCAGACGCATGGCAGAAGCCCAGACCCGTGGATCGCTGTATCGGGAACAGCCCTTTGTCATGGAGATCGCAGCGGACAGGCTGAAGGAGGAATACCCGGAGGAGGAGCGTGTTCTGGTACAGGGAATCATTGATGCCTTCTTCTACGAGGGGGACAGCATTGTACTTGTGGATTACAAAACAGACAGGGTGCGCCGCAGAGACGGAAGTGATCTGATCGAGAAGTACAGGGTCCAGCTTGATTACTATGCGGAGGCCTTGGAACGGGTGACGGGAAGGAAAGTGACGGAGAAGTATATTTACTCCGTGGAATTACAGAAGGGATTGGCTGTGCAGCAGGCTGCCTCGTAATTTCAGATTTACAAACCCCTTCCCCCATGTTATGATAGGAAGAAAGAATAAAACGTTGATGTAATAACGCGATGGAGCAAAGGGGCAGACGGTCGGTAGTCTGTCCCTTTCTGCGTTGTCGCATGTGAGGGAGGTAACGTATGGATTTTGCAGTAATACTGAAAGCAGTGAATGATTTTGTGTGGGGCCCTTTTATGCTGGTACTGCTGGTGGGTACAGGAGTTTTTCTTACCATTCGGCTGAATTTTCTGCCATGGCGCAATCTGGGATTTGCGCTGAAGTCTATTTTTAAAGATCCCGACAAGGAAGGCATGGGCAGCAGGGAAGGTGATATCACACCGTTCCAGTCTCTGATGACCGCTCTTGCGGCAACCATAGGTACCGGCAATATTGTGGGTGTTGCCACTGCCATGGTCATGGGCGGTCCCGGCGCGATTGTCTGGATGTGGATCTCTGCTCTCTTCGGGCTTTCCACCAAATACGCGGAGAGCGTTCTCGCTGTAAAATACAGGGAAATGAACGCAGACGGCGAGATGGTTGGCGGCCCTATGTATGCCATGAAAAACGGTTTTAAATACAAAAAACTGGGTACAGTGATGGCAACGCTTTTTGCTGTCTTCGCGGTCCTGGCATCTTTCGGAATCGGCAACATGACACAGGCCAATTCTATTGCGGACGCTTTGAACAGCACCTTCAAGATTCCGAACATTGTGACAGGCGTAGTGATCACAACACTGGCACTGGTGGTCTTGGTAGGTGGAATTAAAAGCATCGGTAAGGTCTGTGAGAAGGTGGTTCCTTTTATGGCAGTTCTGTATTTTGCATGCGGAATAGGCGTTATTATTATAAATGCAAAGCATATCCCCGATGGGCTTGCCCAGATATTCGGCATGGCATTTTCCGTAAAGGCGGTAGCCGGCGGTGTGGGCGGCAATATTATTGCCACAATGTTATCGGCTATGCGCTGGGGTGTTGCCAGAGGCGTCTTCTCCAATGAGGCAGGTCTCGGCTCCGCTCCCATTGCAGCGGCTGCAGCCAAGACGGATTATCCGTCCAGACAGGGATATATCAATATGACAGGAACCTTTTTTGACACACTGGTAGTCTGTTCCGTCACAGGTCTTGTCATTGCGTCCTCCGGTGTCCTCGGTATGAAGGATGCCTCCGGTGAACTGATCACGGGTGTGAACCTGACTATAAAAGCTTTTGAGAGTGCACTGGGTCCTATGGGAAGCTATCTGGTATCCATTGGCATCATGCTTTTTGCCTTTTCCACGATTCTGGGATGGGAATACTACGGGGAGAAATCCCTGGAATTCTTAGTCCGCTCTACAAAGATGAATAGGATATACAGGGTGCTGTTTTCCTTTATCACATTTGTGGGCGCTACAAGAACGCTGCAGATCGTATGGGATTTTTCAGATACAATGAACGGTCTTATGGCGATACCAAACCTGATCTGTCTTCTGATGCTCAGTAATGTGGTGGCGGAAGAATGTTTTGATTTCCAGAAAGAAGTAAAGAAAAAATAAACCTGCTGTAAGAGGTATAGAGAGAACCTGCGCTGACTGCCGCAGGTTCTTTTGCGTCTGCCTGATGTGAAATAGAGGAAATAAAGTGATTACCCATTGTCTATAATTCGACAATATATTATAATAATCTACATATTCTGTATATCTGCAGTTTGCAGAGGATTTTTAGCTGCGGCATATGGGGGACAGATACAGAAAAGGAACTGTGTTAAAAAGAGCTGTCAACAGAAAATTGATCAGAATTGCGGGTGGAAAACTATGCTGAAGATTGTATTGATTGATGATGAACAAGTAGTGCTGCAGGGGATGAGCCACTTGCTGGCGGAGGAGTTTCCGGATCACGAGATAACGGGAAGCTTTACAGATCCGGAGCCTGCCATCCGTTTTATTGAGGAAAATCCGGGTCAGGTGGACGTGGTGGTGACAGATATTAAAATGCCCCACATATCAGGGGTCACTCTGATAGAGAAGATCCGGGACATACGTCCTGAGATCGTCATGATTGCCATGAGTGCCTATACGGACTATGAATATATCCGTCAGGCCATGAAAAACGGAGCGGTGGATTATCTTCTGAAACCCTGCAGACGCAAGGAAATCCTGGGAATATTCGAGAAAGTGGAGAGGCAGAAAAAAGAGCGGGCTCAGGAGACGGAGGAAAAACAGAGGGAGCGTCGTTTTTTAAAACTGCTGAAAGGGAATGAAGACTGGCAGAATAAGGATTTCCGTATATTTCCGGAGGGGAAAGCGTGTGTGTGCACTATGTGGTCAGACAGGGACAGAGGCCGTGAGGAGTGAGAGGCAGTTATGTACCGGTCAAGGGAAGAGCTGAGAAAGAGAAACGCTGTAGGGACCGCGGAAGAACACAGACTGTGGATCGTAACGCCTATATCAGGAACGGAGGGGGAAGGCTTTCCGGAAATCTGTGCGAATGACGGGGATCTTGTTGTTCATCTGAAGAAAAATTTTAAGTGGGGACAGCGGGAACTGCAGGAGACGGTACATACACTTTTGGAGCGGGAATTTTATATGGATTTTAACGGCAGGCTGTACGCCTGGGATGAGGAAATATGGCAGAAGAAAACCAGTCAGGCAGAGGAAATCAAAATGGAGGAGTTTCTTCCGTTTTCAAAAATTGAGATGATCCTCATGCGGGGCAGAGAAGATCAGCTCCAGCTGACACTGCGCGAAGGCAGACGGCGGCTGATTGGCAGAACAGATGGTTTTGAACCGGTGCAGTTAAAAAAGGGTATGATCCATTTCTGTTACTTGCTGGAGGAGCGGATAAAGACTGAGGAGGCGGGTAAAATTCCGGAGAGTCTTTCTGAACAGGAGAAGATTCTTTCAGACCTGAGAAACAGCCGAACTTTAATGCAGGCATGGGCCAATCTGGAAGCATATCTGCAGCAGATCCTCAGCTTTTTTCAGGAAAAGGCCAAGGTGCCCTCTTATATCCGGCTGGCATCTGCATATATAGAAGCGAATTATATGCAGGAGTTGTCTCTGCAGAAGGTTGCGGAGTATGTTTCACTGAACCCCTGGTATTTCAGCTCTCAATTTAAAAAATATATGGGAATTTCCATGGGGGAATATCTGAACCAGATTAGGATAAAGGCAGCGGTCAGCCTGATGGAGGAGAGAGATTTAAAGATAGGAGAGATAGCGGAACTGGTGGGATTTAAAGATTCCGCCTATTTCGGAAGTGTGTTCAAGAAGTTTAAGAAAATGTCTCCCAAAGAGTATCGAATGAAAATAATGAATAAATAAACATGATGTATAAGAGGCAGGAATCGTCAAAATACTGATGATTTCTGTTTTTTTCTGTGAAACATAAAATATATTTACAAGAAATCTAATGAAATCAACAGTTTTTTTTACAGAAAAAGATATACTTGAAACCATCAAAACAAGAAACAAAGGAGGAAAAAAGATGCGTAGAAAAGGGAAACAAATTTTAGCGGCTGCCACAGCAGCAGCCCTGTTGTTATCCGGCTGCGGAGGCGGTGCAGGTGAATCCAAAGAGGGAACATCAGAACAGACTGCAACGTCGGGGGATAAGATGACGGATGTGGGAACACCCAGAAAGGATACACTGATCGTAGACATGCTGAGCGGTACACAGACAGACCCGGATAACTTCAACCCCTATATGACAGGCTGTGTAGCTATGGACTGCGGCCTTCACCAGCTCCTGTATCCGTGCCTGTGGGAAGCGGACACCATGAATGGGGAACAGACCTGTGACCTGGCAGCGGATTTTCCGGAAGCCATGGATGACACCAACACAAAATACCGGTTCCACCTGCGGGAGGGTATCACCTGGTCGGACGGCGTGGAGTTCACTGCAGAGGATGTGGAGTTTACATCCGATATACTCAGCAGCACAGAGGAATTCAGTTGGGGAAGCTGGTACAAGTCCTTTGTAAAGAGCATGAAGGCTGTGGACAAATACACAGTGGAGATGGAGCTTGTGGAGCCAAATGTGAAGCCCCAGCAGAAACTTGGCGTTATTGTGTTTGGCAACAACTTTAAAGTGCTTCCGAAACACATCTGGGAAAAAGAGGACCCGGCCACTTTTAAATACACAGACCCTCTGTCCCTCGGGCCATATACTTTGTCAAAACGTGATGCTCAGGGAAACTGGTTCCTGTATGAAAAGAGAGAGGACTGGGATAAATCAGACGTAGGCGTCATTGACGGCGAGCCGAAACCACAGTATGTACTGTTCAAATATTTCGGGAGTGAAGAGAAACGTGTCATGGCAGCCGTGAACAATGAGATTGACATTCTGCAGGATATTTCCCCGGAGAGCTGGGATATCCTGAAAGAGAAAAATCCCAATGCAAAATGCTGGACCGAGGAATTTCCGTATGCAATCCCGGATGACCCCTGCGAGCGCGGTATTTCTTTCAACTGCTCCAACGAATATTACAGCAACAGGGATGTGCGCTGGGCGCTGACACTGAGTATGGATATCAAGCAGGTGAGCATGGCGACCTTCGGCGGAAAACTGAAGTTTTCCCCTCTGGCTGTGCCGCCCACAACAGCACTCACAGATGTATATCAGAAACCAATGGCAGAATGGCTGAAAACGTATGCCTTTGAGGACGGATACAAACCCTTCAATGAGAATACAGCAAAAGAGATGGTAGAACTTCTTAAGACGGAAGGCGTGGAAAATCTTCCGACCACAGATGAGGAGATTACGGATATCTTCGGTATCGGCTGGTGGAAATATGATACAGACAAGGCAGCAGAACTGCTCCAGAAAAACGGCTTTACACAAAAAGACGGTCAGTGGATGACACCGGAGGGAGAACCCTGGGAGATCATTATTCTGGCACCGGCGGATTTTGAGATCGAATCCATGCGGCTTGCATTTGCCGTTGCGGATGCCTGGAGTAAATTCGGAGTGAAGGCCGAGGTAAAACAGCAGGATTCCTCCACATTCTGGACATCCTATGCCACAGGAAATTACGATACAGGCGCATACTGGCCGTTCTGCGGACTGATTCCCGACCTGACAGAAAATATCCAGACCTGGCACGAAAAATATATTCTTCCCAATGGGGAAAACGCAGCAGGCAACAAAGAGCGTTACGCCAACGAAGAGCTGAGCGCTGCCATTGATAAACTGCAGACACTGGAGCCGGATGATCCGGAGGTAAACAAAACGGTGGAAGAGATGCTGAAGATCTTCGTGGACGAAATGCCTGCGATCCCCATGTTCGGAACAGCAAAATTTGTTCCCGTTGTGGAGACATACTGGACCGGTTTCCAGGATTCAGAGAATCCCTTTGAGGGACCCTGGTGGTGGTGGTCACAATTCAGATTCTATACTACGAAAATCGAAGCTGCAAAATAATTTGTCACAACACCAAACATAAGGAGGCAACGAATGAAATTTGGAAAATTTCTTCTCTCCAGGATCGCGACATTTCTACTCGTGATTTTTATTGGTGTGACAACCGTCTTCTTTGTTCCGAGGCTCATGCCGAATGACCCGGTGGAAGCAATGATTGGACAGATGACGTCCAATGCCGGTTCCATGAGCCCGGAGGCAGTCGAGCAGATGAGGGAATCCATGAATTCCCTCTTCGGCCTGGACGGTTCTGTCATGCACCAATATCTGGATTTTTTTAAACGTGTGGTTATTTCTCATGACTTTGGCCCGTCCCTGTCCGCATATCCCACACCGGTTATGCAGATGATCGCCAGGGCGCTGCCGTGGACACTGGGGCTGATGCTGACCACCACGGTCCTGTCCTGGCTGATCGGAAACCTGATCGGACTTCTGGCAGGTTTCCGTAAGGACAAGCCCCTGTCAAAGTTTTTGGAAGGGATCGCGATCCTCATGTATCCTATTCCATATTACATTTTCGCACTGCTGCTGATCATGTTCTTCTGTTATCTGCTTCCCGTATTTCCGCTGTCTTTTGTTGTGCAGGGGGAAGGATTTAACTGGGTACATATCAAAAGTATACTTTGGAACTGCTTTCTGCCGGCACTGTCTCTGATACTGGTAGGTTTCGGATGGTGGGTCATCAGCATGAAGACCATGGTAAGCAATGCCAATGAAGAGGAATATGTTAAATTTGCAAGGCTGAAAGGTCTGCACGAGGGACGTATCATGAGGCGTTATGTGATGCCGAATGTCATGCTGCCCCAGGTCACCAATCTGGCGCTGCAGATTGGCGGTATCTTCAACGGCGCGCTGGTGACAGAGATTCTGTTTGGATTTCCGGGGCTGGGCAGTTTGATCTATCAGGGAATCCTGCAGAGTGACTACAATCTGATCATGGGTACGATCACCATTTCAGTCATCAGTGTTGCCCTGACAACCTTTGTCATAGACCTGCTGTATCCATTCCTGGACCCGCGAATCCGCTATAGTTAGGGGGAGAGAAAATGGCAGGAAAAAAGAACAAAACAAATAAATACTGGAATTTCCGGCTGAAGATGGGAGCAGTGCTGCTCTGTGTCTTCCTCGTCATCGGATTTATCATGCCGGTTTTCTGTAAAGTCAGTCCTGTGGAGTGGCAGTCTTATTCCAGAAATATGGATCCCACAGCAGAGCACTGGCTGGGAACCACAGGCCTTGGCCAGGATGTCTTCTGGCTGCTGGCCTATTCTGTCAGAAACTCATTTCTGGTAGGCATCGGTGTTGCATTCTTTGCTACGGCTATCGGTGTTTTCATGGGATTGCTGGCAGGTTTCAAGGGCGGATGGGCAGACCGCATCATTACCCTTCTGACAGATTCCTTTATTGTGATCCCATCGCTTCCCATACTGATCCTCATATCCAGTATGATGAAGGGGACCGCGCCGCTTTTTTACGTGGCAGTGGTTCTGGTGATCTTCAACTGGCCCTGGCCGGCCAGACAGGTGCGTTCCATGGCGCTGACTCTGAAGGAACGTGATTTTATCAACACGGCCCTGTTTTCCGGGGAGAGCACCGGAAAGATTATATTAAAAGAGATTTTTCCGTTTGTCATGAACTGGTCTCTGGCAAACTTTATTAATACAATCCTGGTGGCCATCGCTGCGGAATCCAGTCTTGCCGTAATCGGAATGTCCAGCAATACCACGGCCACACTGGGGACCATGATCTACTGGGCCAATGAACATCAGGCCATGCTGGCAGGCCGCTGGGTATGGATCGGAGCACCGGTGGTATCCACGGCACTTATCTTCATCGGTCTGTTCCTCACCATGACAGGAGCACAGCAGATGTGGGCGAAAAGGAGGGGGACCAATGCTTAAAATGGAACAGGTGAGTGCCCGCTATGAGACAGTCAGCGGATACGTGAATTCTGTGGATAATGTAAGTTTTGAGGTTCGGAAAAATGAGATCATGGGTATTGCAGGGGAGTCAGGCTGCGGCAAATCCACACTTCTGAAAACCATGTATGACCTGGTGGGTTTTCCGCTGGAGATCTGCGGGGGAAAGGTATCTCTGGTCACAGAATCCTCAAAAGAAAAGAGAGTGCTGACAACAGGAGAGATCAGAGATGAGTGGTGGAAGGAAATCTCTTATGTGCCGCAGGGGGCCATGCACGTTATGAACCCGGTAAAAAGGGTCAGGGAGCAGTTCTTTGATGTGATTCCGAAAGAGAAGAGACAGAAAAAAGCAGAACAGGAAAAGAGCATCACAGCGTATCTGAAAGAACTGGAGCTGCCGCCCGAAGTCCTGGATGCCTATCCCCATCAGCTGAGCGGCGGCATGCGGCAGAGGGTCATCATTGCCCTTGCCACCTTTCTGGGGCCGGATCTGGTGCTTGCAGATGAACCCACTACTGCTCTGGATGTGGTGGTACAGCGGGGAATTCTGACCATGTTGTCAAGGGTTCAGAAGAAACTGCAGAATTCCATGGTCATAGTGTCTCACGACATGGGCGTCCATTATCAAATCACGGACAGACTGGGAATCATGTATGCAGGGCAGATGATCGAGGACGGACCCACAGAGGAAATATTCGGAAATCCAAAGCATCCCTATACACAGATGCTGATCAAAGCCCTGCCAAGGCTGGGGGATGATACACAGAAGGAAGGGATACCGGGTCTGCCTCCGAGTCTCAGAAATCCGCCAAAGGGATGCAGGTTCGCCGCCCGCTGTCCATATGCGGCGGACAGGTGCCGCAGAGAACAGCCTGCATCCGTATCGGTAGGGGAACGGCATCAGGCAAGCTGTCATCTGCTGGCAGACAAAAGGAGGTAGCCATGGAAAACTATAATTTATCCATTCAGGATCTGACGAAATCTTTTAAAATAGGCGGAATGATTTTCGGCACCAACATTGTTGCTGTGGACCATGTGAACCTGGATATCCATTCAGACAAACCCTGGATCATGGCTATTGTGGGGGAATCGGGAAGCGGGAAAAGTACCCTGGCAAAAATGGTTTTAAAGCTTTTGGAGGCAGGGAGCGGGAATATTTCCCTGGGAGGTGAAAATCTTTCTGTATACGACAAGAGAAAAAAGGAATTCAGAAGGATGGTGCAGCCTATTTTCCAGAATCCGTTTACCGCTTTCAGCGCCAGGAGAACCGTGGACAGCTATTTGTACGAGACAGCCTGTAATCTGGGAGGAATCAGGTCAAAAGAAGAGGCTGCCAAAAAAATCCGGGAAACCCTTGCAGAGGTGGGGCTTAATATGGAACATGTCCAGGGGAAATTCCCAAATCAGTTTTCAGGGGGAGAGCTGCAGCGTATTTCCATTGCCAGGGCATTGATCACGAGGCCGAAGCTGATTGTGGCGGATGAGCCGGTGGCTATGATCGATGCCTCCCTGAGAATGAACATTGTAAACCTTTTTAAGAAGCTGAAAAATGACTACCATGTAAATTTTATTTACATTACACACGACCTTTCCACAGCTTACTATGTGAGTGACTATATAGCCACCATGTACAGGGGGAATCTTATTGAATTCGGAAAAGCAAAATCTATTTTAGAGAATCCGGGCCATCCCTACACAGAGCTTCTGCAGGAGTCTATTCCTGTTGTGGGAAGAAAGTGGGATCAGGATATGGTGCTGCCTGACCTGGAAACGAAGGAGTTTGCTGCCACTGCCTGTAAATTTGCTTCCCGGTGCAGATATGCCACAGAGAAATGCAGGCAGAAAAGTCCGTCTATGTATCCCATGGAAGACGGGCATACGGTTTTATGTTACCGCTATGAAAAATAAGAAAGGAAGTAACGATTCAGCAGGTCTGCACATTTACTGCGATGACCGTAAGAAAACGTTCCGCAGTCAGGCAAAAATCCCATCGCCACAGGCGATTCTGCATGGATTTTTGCTCGTGATTGTGAGGGCACTGAACAGTTACGAAGGAAGAGAAAAACATGATTGGAGATATGAGCAGTTTAAGTAAAATGCGAAATATCAGGACACGTTCTGTCAGTCCTGAAAACTTTACGGGAGAGAAGGGGGCCGGAGGGCAGGCAGTGGAAGGGACCGGCGCTTCCTGCGCAAGGGATTTGGGCAGGGGGTGGAAAGTTTCGCCGTCTGTTCAGATTGAGCCGGGAAAGACATTTACCCTGGCAGATATCAGCGGGCAGGGGATGGTAAAGCACATCTGGGTGACCACCAGCAGTATGCGGAACAGGACTCTGGTTCTGAGAATCTACTGGGATAAGCAGGAGTTCCCGTCTGTGGAGGCTCCGCTTGGGGATTTTTTTGCAAGCGCGGATGAACAGCAGTATGAGCAGCTCACCTCCCTTGCGGTTTGTGTAAATCCGCGCAGAGGCCTGAACTGCTATTGGGACATGCCGTTTTACGAAGGCTGCCGCATGACATTGGAAAATCTGGCAGAGGAACCTGTGATCGTGTATTACCAGATCGATTACCAGCTTCGGGAACTGGAAGAAGGATACGGCTATTTTCATGCACAGTACCGCCGTACCAATCCTCTTCCGTATAAAGAAGACTACACCATCCTGGATGGAGTGAAGGGAAAAGGACAATATGTGGGAACATATATGTTCTGGGGTGTCAATAACAACGGATGGTGGGGAGAGGGCGAGATCAAGTTCTTCATGGACGGCGACCGGGAATATCCGACCATCTGCGGAACAGGGACAGAAGATTATTTCTGCGGAGCTTATGACTTTGAGGTGGACGGGGTTTACCGGCCGTACTGTACCCCGTATGCAGGGCTGTCCAAAATAACCAATACGGACGGTGCTTACAAAACACAGCAGAGGTTCAGTATGTACCGCTGGCATATTACAGATCCGGTATATTTTGATACGGATCTGAAGGTTACAATTCAGGCACTGGGCTGGCGTTCGGGCGGCAGGTATCTGCCGCTGCAGGATGATATCTCATCTGTGGCCTACTGGTATCAGGACAAACCGGTGTCCAGTGGTTCCGTGCTTGGGAACAGGGACGATCTGGAGATCATTTAAGACAGGAGGAACCGGTATTGAAGAGAAAAATGGTTTTTGGAGCTGTACTTTTGCTGCTGCTTGCAGGAGGGGCATGTGCTGTGAGGAAAATAAGCAGGATACCGGTTCCTGTATCGTGCTACATATATGACCAGTGCGGGGGATGTTCTGTGACGGACCATCCCTGCAATGCGTGTACCGGTGAACGGCAGTACAGGATCAAGATGGAATCTGTGCTGGAGGAAGGTGGAGTGAGAGATCAGGTTGAGCTGAAGATTTATAATGTTCTCTATTCGTTTTACAGGAGTAACCTTACAAAAGCCATGCAGACTGCCAGTGAACCCTCTGAGATGACCTACCCCGTGGTTTTTGTGGGCAGCACCATGCTGCTGGGGGAAGATGAGGTGGAGGCTAAGCTGTTATCCGCCATTGCGGAGGAAGGGGCCTGGCAGAAGAAACTGGGATACCTGCTGGGAATCCACAGGGAAACGCATATGGGAAGCCGTGAGATCCCCCGGATCGTATTCTTTACCATGGACGGATGCCCGGACTGCCAGGAGGCAAAAGAATGGCTGGACGGCAGAAATGAGGAGCTGGACAAAAAGCTGTATGAAAAATTCGATTTTTACCCTGTGGGCAGTGGGGAACCGGGAAGCTGGGAGATGCTGAAAAAGTTTTATATTCTCTACGGCAGGGAACAGGAATCTCTGTGGGTGCCCACCATTGTGGTAAATGGTGAATGTCTCATCGGCATGGAAGAGATCAGGAACTATTTTGAGCATTATGACACAGACGGGGAGATCAGGACAGAGGTGCCGAAAGACTATGAGTAAATTAAAGCTGAACAGACCCAGAACCTTGTGGATCAAGACAATTTTGATCTTCCTGACAGGCGGTATCTTTATCTGCATTCTTTTCAGCATCCTGTATTACCGGACAGTGAAGATCATGACAGAGAAGACGAACCTGCTCTTTGAAAATACCGTGTACCAGGTCTCTGAGAGATGCAGCCAGGAGGCCGGACAGATGGAGGATCTGATACTGGGAATCTCAGAGAACCAGTGGGTGAAAAATTATCTGTCCGGGCTTATGTCCGGCAGAGATAATTTTTCCATGACAGAGGTGCGTATTGTGCGGGAGGCTCTGCGGGAGAGAAATCTCAATATGGCGGAAAATGTCTATGTCTATACAGAGGATTATGAGCCGATCAACTGTTTTTACAGAAACGCGGTATTTGAGACAGAAGAGCCATACAGGACATATCTGGAAAAATACCAGGAGTTTCCCCACGGAAATATCCTGTGGCGGTATCCCCAGGGGGAGCCGCGTATGATGGAGGCCGTAAGCTATATTCATGACGGGGATGTGGTTTACGGGCTTTTAGTCGTCCAGTTTACGCAGGAGAGTTTCGAGACACTTTTTACAGCTAAAAATAAAAGCCGCCAGGAGAAAATGCTGCTGACAGATGCTGACGGACGCATTCTGTTTACAGAGGACAAAAGCCTGATCGGTAAATATGTGAAGGCACCAGCGCAGGAGGCAGAGGAACATCATGTAGCCTACCCTCTGGGAAGCTTTGGATGGAACCTGTGCGGGATTCTGGAAAGTACAGCCGTCACACAGGAACTGAATAAGATCATCCCGATACTGATCATTGTCTTTGTGTGTATAGCTCTTCTGGTTGGAATCATAGCCCTCACCATTTTCAAGTCTTTTCTAAGGCCGGTAAAACAGCTCCTGTACGGCATGGAGCGGATACAGAACGGAGAGCTGGATTTTACTATGGAGCGCAAGAAGCAGGATGAATTCGGCATGATCATCGACAGTTTCAATTATATGCTTGTGCGCATCAAGGAACTGCTCCATACGGTGCAGAGACAGCGCAACAACTACTATAAGCTGGAAATGCTGGCACTCAAATCAAAACTGAATCCTCATTTTCTCTATAACGCCTTTGATATGATCTACTGGAAGATGGTTCTGAAAAATGAGTATGAGATTGCCGATGTGGTGGCAACCCTTGCGGACATTCTGCGGTATTGTGTCAACCACAAAAAGGAATTTGTTACAGTGCAGGAGGATATGAGATACCTGTCTTCCTATTTGTCATTCCAGAGGCTGCTTCTTAACGAAAAGCTGCAGTATGAGATCGACATTCCCAAGGAGCTTTCAGAATGTGAGATGCCCAAACTGCTGATTCAGCCACTGGTGGAAAATGCTATTAAGTACGGTATGGATGAACAGGAAGGGCAGCTTCGTGTGAGCCTCAGACAGGAGGGGGATTACCTGGTTTTTGAAGTCTGGGACAATGGAAAAGGGATGCCGCAGGAGACCACCCGCCGCCTGCTTCAGGACGATACAGGAGATAACGGCGGATTTGGGGTACGTCTTGTGAAGGCTATGGTAAAGAGCACCTACGGGGAGGACTGCGGTGTTTCCATCTACAGCAGAGAAGGGTGGGGAACAAAAGTCACTGTCAGAATACTCAAGGATGTGCCTGTGCCGGAATATATCAGATAGCAGCAGGTTATTTTTATTGGAGGAAAGGTTTGTCATTCCACGAAAGAGGTGATAAGATAAGAAAGAAAATAAATTACCGGTAGGAGAACATCATGAGAAAACTGCTGATTTATATGAAAGACTATAAAAAAGAGTCTGTCCTGGCACCCCTGTTCAAACTTCTGGAAGCATCCTTTGAACTGCTGGTGCCTCTTGTTATGGCCAGGATCATTGACCGGGGCATCGGAAACGGAGACAAGTATTATGTGACCATCATGTGCCTGCTCATGGTAAGCCTGGGTATTATCGGACTTGTGTGCTCCGCCACGGCACAGTATTTTGCCGCAAAGGCGGCAGTGGGATTTTCCACAAAGCTGCGGCACGCGTTATTTTCCCATATCCAGGGGCTTTCTTTTACAGAAATGGATACCATGGGTACCTCCACTCTGATCACCAGGATGACAAGTGATATCAACCAGGTGCAGAATGGAGTCAATATGGTTCTGCGTCTGTTCCTCCGCTCGCCGTGCATTGTGTTCGGCGCTATGATCATGGCGTTTACCATTGACGTAAAGGCGGCGCTTATCTTTGTGGTGACGATTCCCCTGCTCTCTGTGGTAGTATTTGGTATCATGCTGATCACCATTCCTCTGTATAAGAAGACACAGGCCGCCCTGGACCGGGTACTGGGAATTACCAGGGAGAATCTGACCGGCGTAAGGGTTATCCGTGCATTTAATAAGGAAGAGGAAGAGAAGGAACGCTTTGAAGCCAGCAATGATACACTCACTGCAATGCAGAAGCACGTGGGGAAAATATCAGGTCTGATGAATCCCATGACATACGTGATCATCAACGGTGCCCTGGTGGTTCTGCTGTGGACAGGCGCCATCCGCGTGGATACAGGGTATATCACTCAGGGCCAGCTTATCGCCCTGGTAAATTATATGTCCCAGATCCTGGTGGAGCTGATCAAGCTGGCAAACCTGATCATTACCATCACCAAAGCACTTGCCTGTGCAAACCGCGTGGAGAGTGTCCTGGAAATACAGTCCAGTATGCAGGACGCAGACAGAAAATCCCCGGAAAGGGAAGAGACGGGAAGCCCGTCTGTAGAATTTCGCCATGTGGGACTTACGTATAAGAATGCCGGGGAGGAATCCCTGACAGACATTGATTTTAAGGCAGAAAAGGGGCAGACTATCGGTATCATTGGCGGTACCGGTTCCGGAAAATCATCTCTCGTACACCTGATCCCCAGGTTCTATGACGTCACGGCAGGTGAAGTACGGGTAAACGGCGTGGATGTGAGGAACTATCCCATCCATGAGCTCAGACAGAAGGTGGGGATGGTCCTGCAGAAGGCAACCCTTTTTAAAGGGACTATCCGGGAAAATCTCCTCTGGGGAAACCGGGGGGCATCCGACGAAGAGCTGTGGCGCGCGCTGGAAATCTCCCAGGCAAAGGAATTTGTGGATAAGAAGGAGGACGGCCTGGACACAGAGGTGGTGCAGGGTGGTAAGAATCTCTCCGGCGGACAGAAACAGCGCCTCACCATTGCCAGAGCCCTGGTCAAAAATCCGGAGATCCTGATTCTGGATGACAGTGCCTCAGCCCTTGACTTTGCCACAGACGCCAGGCTGCGTCAGGCCATAGGAAATCTGAAGGACAGGATGACAGTATTCATTGTATCCCAGAGGGCTTCCTCTGTCATGTATGCGGATTTGATCCTTGTTATGGAGGACGGCCGTCTGGCAGGGGCCGGCAGTCACGGAGAACTTCTGGAGACCTGCAGCGTGTACAGGGAAATCTATGAATCACAGTTTGAGAGCAGACAGGAGGAGGCATAATATGGACAAGAAAAAATCAGCGCAGAAGGAAACACTTCTGAAGGTATTAAAATATGTCCGCCATTACTGGCCGTTTCTGATTCTGTCCATCGCGGCAGCAGCGGTGACTGTGGTTCTGACTCTGTATGTGCCTATTCTCACAGGAGAGGCCATTGACTACATTATCGACAAGGGAAAAGTTGACTTTGTCCATGTGTTCGGCACTCTGCAGAAAATCGGGATCGTCATTCTGCTCACAGCCCTGGCGCAGTGGATCATGAATGTGAGCAACAATAAAATCGCCTACCACACAGTACAGGATGTGAGGAACCGGGCATTTCAGAAAATACAGATCCTGCCGCTTAAATACATGGATGACCACTCCTACGGTGAGGTGGTAAGCCGTGTCATAGCGGATGTGGACCAGTTCTCAGACGGACTTTTAATGGGATTTACCCAGCTATTTACCGGTGTGATCACGATTCTGGGTACCCTGCTTTTTATGCTCACCAGAGATATGGGCATTACATTGGTGGTGGTTCTGATCACACCGCTGTCCCTTTTTGTGGCAAATTTCATTGCAAAGAGGACTTTCGTTATGTTCAAGCAGCAGTCAGAGGCCCGCGGAGAGCAGACTGCGCTTGTGGAGGAAATGATAGGCGGACAGAAGGTGGTGCAGGCATTCAATTATGAGGAGGAAGCTCTGGAACATTTTGATGAGATCAATGAAAAGCTGGCAGACTGTTCCTTGAAAGCTATTTTCTTTTCGTCTTTGACAAATCCCTGTACACGGTTTGTTAACAGTCTTGTTTATGCCGGAGTCGGGCTGGTAGGGGCACTGTCGGTTATAAACGGCGGGATAACTGTGGGGCAGCTTTCCTGTTTTTTAAGCTATGCCAACCAGTATACAAAACCTTTCAACGAGATTTCAGGCGTGGTGACAGAGCTTCAGAATGCGCTGGCATGTGCTTCCCGCATATTTGCGCTCATAGAGGAGGAGCCTCAGACACCGGAACCGGATCATGCTGAGAATCTGGAACATACAGATGGGAAGGTGGATCTGGAGCATGTATATTTTTCCTATTCACCGGAAATAAAGCTGGTGCAGGATTTTAATCTCCATGTGCAGCCGGGGCAGAGAG
This sequence comes from Blautia sp. NSJ-175, assembly GCF_022867815.1. NCBI lineage: Bacteria > Bacillati > Bacillota > Clostridia > Lachnospirales > Lachnospiraceae > Blautia > Blautia sp. NSJ-175. Next base: position 120,497 of record NZ_JALIFQ010000009.1, on the reverse strand, counting down.
TGGCAATTGTGGGACCCACCGGCTGCGGAAAGACTACTATCATCAATCTGCTGATGCGTTTTTATGATGTGGACAGCGGCAGTATCCGTGTCAGCAGCCGGGATATCCGCAGTATTACCAGAAAAAGCCTGCGGGGGTCCTATGGAATGGTGCTCCAGGATACCTGGCTCAGAACAGGCACCATCCGGGATAATATCACAATGGGCAAACCGGACGCCACGGAGGAAGAGATCAAAGCCGCAGCCAAAGCCTCCCATGCGCACAGTTTTATCAAACGTCTTCCCAAGGGCTATGACACAGAGATCACAGAGGACGGCGGCGGGCTGTCCCAGGGGCAGAAGCAGCTTCTGTGTATTACCAGGGTTATGCTCTGCCTGCCGCCCATGCTGATTCTGGATGAGGCTACATCCTCCATTGATACCAGAACAGAGATGCACATTCAGGAGGCATTTGCAAAGATGATGCAGGGCAGGACCAGCTTTATTGTGGCACACCGCCTGTCCACCATCCGGGAGGCGGATGTGATCCTGGTAATGAATAACGGAAATATTGTGGAGCAGGGAGATCACAGATCACTGCTTGAGAAAAACGGTTTCTATGCCAGACTGTATAACAGCCAGTTTCTGTCCGGACAGGACATGGCGGATAACGGTTCAGGCAGGTCTGCACATTCACAGTGCTGAACCGGTGCCGGCAGCCATCCGGCCCAGTGCGAAGCGGTTTTTAATGGGCAGGCACGCAGCCGTTCGTCTTCCGGGAACTACAGCGGCTGCAGGCATAGAATACAAAGGCGGGCCGGGAGAATTGTCAGATTCTCCCGGCCCGTTTTTACATTTTTATGTATTTTTGATATTAGCTCAGTTCTCGGACGGTTCGTTGAATACAATGGTGTATTCCTTTTCACTGTCCTTTGTTACAGGTGCGAGCAATTCCTGGATCAGACGCTGGGCCTGTTCATTTGCCGTTGTCAGCAGTTCGCTGTCAGCGGCATTTTTTTCTGCGTCCTCCTTGGCTGCCTGCAGTGCGGTTACGGTGTCTTCCTTGTTCTGAGGATTGAATAGCGCTATTTTCTCATCGTAGAACTCCAGGCTGTCAGGGTCAATGGTGATATCCTGAATCTCTGCCTTTGGAAGTGTCACAGTGATGGTTTCGCCGGATACGTCCACCTTTGCTTTGGAGAGGTCAATGCCTGCCTTGATATGGGCATTGTAGATCATGGTGAAGCCTTTCTGGGTGATAAAACGGATTTCTCCGGCTTCATAGCGGATAAGTCCCCTGTATTCCAGGCGCGCTGTGGCTAAGTCGCTGGCCTGGGTCAAACGGGCAGTGATAGCGGAAACAGAGATATCTGCCTTTTGATATTTGCGCCCCTCCCAGTATCGTCCCAGGAAAATACCGAAGATTACCAGTATCAGGACACAGATTACGCCGATTACCCTTGCTATTTTATTTTTCATTCTTACCTCCGTATTTTTTGATATTCAGTATTGCTGTTGAGCAGCTTGTATACAGTGCTGTTTTCTACATTATACGTCTTTTTCCGACGTTTGAAAAGGAAAAGTAACAGGTTCGGGTAAATGATGTTCTGGGAAAGTCGCTGCTCACGCTCACTGTTTGACGAGCTGTTTTCAGGCCGAAGGCATGAAAATCCCGGGACAGCCAGTATGGTATGGAGCAGAATGTTCCATACCTTTGCATTGCGAAGTATGTTGCTGGGTGCGGAGTGAAATGTAACCTGAGAAATGATTGCCGGTTGGAAAACGTGAGTATGGAAAAAGCAATGGTAAAATCAGGAGATGTTTGAATTAGGACATTAGGAATATATATAAGAGTGATTATTTTATGAGAATATTTCCTGAACAGGAGAGGAGCCAGGAGAATTTGCAGGAATGCAGATTGCATGTGACATGATGTAGGGATTTATAGGTAAAATGGAAGAAAAGTGTGTTTGGACCTTTAGGAATACAGATAGAGTGTAACATGGTGTGGGGATTTATAGGTAAAAAAGGAAGAAAAGCAGGATTGGGCCTTTAGGAATACAGATAGAGTGTAACGAAGTGTGGGGATTTATAGGTAAAAAAGGAAGAAAAGCGGACTTATGCCTTTAGGATTACAGATAGAATAGAACGTAGTGAGAGAAATTAGTGGTAAATTGAGAAAAAAACCAATTTTCATATGTCCATAATACATATAAGGCCGAAATATCGAATGAGAATTACAGGTAAAATCATTGCTGCGATACAATCTTCCATATCCCAACAGCTGGAATAAATATTTTTCATATAATACTATTGACAAAACTATATTATATAGCGTATAGTATTAAATATAAAATAGTATTGTAAAAAATATAATATTATACAAATCCTAAATATCCCGAAGCATTACAGTATCATATCGGGAGTCGGCCGTCGGCCGTTGGCAGTGCAGACGGCTTATATATAGAAAAGGAAGTGAGCATATGGTTTTTAATACAGGCGCCGCGCTGCTGGATGCAATTGTACTGGCGGTTGTCTCCAAGGAGGCGGACGGCACATACGGGTATAAGATCACCCAGGATGTACGGCAGGTTTTGGAGGTATCCGAATCCACACTGTATCCGGTACTCAGAAGGCTTCAGAAGGATGAATGCCTGGAGACTTACGATCAGGAGTACGGGGGCAGGAACCGAAGATACTATAAGCTGACAGAGAGAGGTATGGCACAGCTGAATCTTTATAAGACAGAGTGGAAAAACTATTCCACAAAAATTTCCAGATTGTTCGAGGGAGGGATACCAAAATGAGTCGAAGGGAATTTTTAGCGCAGCTGGAACGGCTGCTTTGGGATATTCCGGTGCAGGAGAGAGAGGAAGCACTGGAATTCTACAATAATTATTTTGATGATGCAGGGGCTGAAAACGAATCCTCTGTCATTCAGGAATTGGGAAGTCCCGGCAAGGTGGCTGCCATTATCAAGGCCGACCTGGGAGGGAGCCGCAAGGAGTATGGAGAATACACGGAGACCGGATACAGCGACGGGATATTTGATGACAGGGATATGCCGGAACGCACAGGTGCAGATACGAAAAAGGAAAACACAGACAAAGAGGAACAGAGACAGCAGGAGGGGAACGGATATAACGGCCCCTACAGCAGACACGGCTACGGTTCGGCAAAGCACCAGAGAAACAGAAGCGGGCTTATGTGGGGCATCATTATCATATGTGTCATCATTGCTGTCCCGGTGGTGGGAGGAATCGGTATTGGAATTCTCGGCGTACCTTTCGGACTGCTGCTTGGTTTGCTCGGAATCTTTGCAGGAATCCTGGGATGCGGCGTAGGGCTGCTGGGCGGCGGTATTGCCATGGTGGTTTATGCACTGATTCATATGTTGGGGAATCCTGCGGCGGCATTGGCTTTTTCCGGTGCGGGAATTATGTTGTCAGCCATTGGGATTCTGCTGATATTGGTATTTGTCCTGGTTGTGGTTAAGGTGGTACCGGCTGTGTTCCGCTGGGTCATAGATTTGATCCAGAGGATTGTGCACAGAGGAATAAGGGGAGGTGACCATTCATGAAAAAGTTTACGAAATTCTGTCTGATCACAGCATTAGTGCTGGCGGTTGTGGGAGGTGCCCTGTTTTTATCGGGCCTCGTTATGGGGGCTACCTGGGAAGGGGTGGCAACGGCTGCAGAGAATGGAATTAACTGGATTCCTTTTAAAAGCTGGATGCGTTATGACAATGATTATGAATTTACAGAATCTCTCGACAATATTAAAGATACGCTGAAAGGAAAAGCGGATAAGGAGTTTGAATTTGACGCAGACCAGGTAAGGGAACTGGATGTGGATACAAAATATGCTTATGTTTCCGTGATCCGTTCTTCAGACAAGAATAAGATACGCGTCAGAGTCTATTCCAATAAGGATAAGGTGAATTTTGACGAAGATGACGGCCGGCTCTCCGTAGAAAGATCCTACCGCAGACGTTCTATAGAAAAATATCCGATTCAGATTGAGATTCCGAAAGACAAAAAGTTTGAGGAAGCAGAACTCCATATCGGGGCAGGAGCGTTGGAGGTTCAGGATTTAGAGGCAGAAAAGCTTACTATGTATGTAGGGGCAGGCAGTGCGGAGACTACCGGAATCATCAGGGCCGATGAAGCAGAACTGGGAGCAGGTATGGGAACAATGGATATTGCCTTTATAGAATTCAATACAGGTTCCCTGGACTGCGGAATGGGCACGGTAAACGCCAGATTAGCGGGAAAACGCCAGGATTACAGCACAGATATAGACTGTGGCTTAGGGTCCGTCAATGTGGGCAGCGAATCTCACAGCGGCGTCAGTTCCCTGAGGACTGGTGACAGCAATGCTCCGAAATATTTGGAGATAGAGTGCGGAATGGGCAGTGTGGATATACTATTTGAAAACGGGGACTGATTTGCGGGAACCGGTGACAGGAATAGATAAATAGAAAATGTTTTCAGATGAAAGGAGAATGGTTATGTCTGATAAGAGATTGTATAGGTCATCTACAAATTATATGCTGACAGGAGTATGCGGAGGGATTGCGGAGTATTTCAATATTGATCCTACGCTGGTGAGGCTTGCATGGGTAATCCTTTCCTGCTTTGGAATGGTATGGACCGGAATTGTGGCGTACATTATTGCCTCAATTATAATTCCAAAATAAAGAAAAGCGATAAGAGACAAATATAAAGATACAGAGGCTGCAGTGGGGGAACACTGCAGCCTCTGTATTTTTATGTGTGGTGTGTACTTATGATTGTGTGTGTTTTAGTAAGTGAATAACTGGGTCCAGTAATTGGTACCGGAGGCGTTCTGGTGGTAGCCTACGCCTATTTTTGTGAAGTTTTTGTTGAGGATGTTGGCTCTGTGGCCATCGCTGTTCATCCAGCCGTTCATAACCTGTTCCGGGGTTTTCTGACCCCATGCAATGTTTTCGCCTGAGCCGCGGTAAGTGACACCCTGCTGGGTCAGAGCAGTGCTGAAGGAACTTCCGTCAGGACGGGTGTGTGAGAAGGACTTCTCAATCTCTTTTGCTCTGACCTGAGCGGCAGCCTGGATGGAAGTGTCAGCTGTTACAGGTGACAGGCCAGCTTTGGCACGCTCCTGGTTGACAAGATTTACTACCTGCCGGACAAAACTGGCGTTTTCTGTGTCAGTATCCGGGACACTTGGATTTTCTGGCTGGTTGTTGTCCGGAGTACCCGGATTTTCCGGTTGGCTGCCGTCCGGAGTGCTCGGGTTTTCTGGCTGGTTATTGTCCGGAGTGCCCGGATTTTCTGGCTGGTTGTCATCCGGGACACTTGGATTTTCTGGCTGGTTGTTGTCCGGAGTATCCGGGTCTCCCGGCTGTCCGATTCCCGGGAGTTCCGGGCAGAGGGATTCCAGCCAGCCGGGGATAGAACAGTCAATTCCCATGCTTTCCAACTTTTGCTTTAATTCGTCCAGATTGGAGACATTTCCGGCTACAATGATACCCTTGCCCTGCAGATTTTGCTTTACATCTTCAATGCCGGCAGCCTGCACAGTGGCCGGAGCCATTCCCATGGCGCTGACAACAGCCAGCGCAAGAAAACCTGGTAATATTTTATGTTTCATAGAGACCTCCTTAATTGTTACGGAAATGTTATGTAATTGTTACGAAAAGAATGGTAACACGTTTTCACCGGGAAAGAAACAGGGAACATCTGGAATATCACGGAGCAGATAAACATTTTTGGTCAAATTTGTTTAAAAAGAAAAGAACAGGTCATACTTGAAAGAGACTTTAATTATTTATAAAGGAGTGTGACTTTTCATGAATAAGAAAAATGATGAGAAGATTGATCTGAATAAGATTCCCCGTGATGAGATGCTGAAATATGAAATAGCAGAGGAGCTGGGCCTTCTTGACCAGGTTTTGGAGTCAGGATGGAAGAGTCTTTCTGCCAAAGAGACAGGCCGGATCGGCGGCATTATGACAAGAAGAAAACGTGAGAGCAAAAATGCAGAGGATACATCAAATGGGGGTATCAAGCATTTTTAAAATGCCCCCAAATAAGTGAAACATTAGCCCAAGCGGTTAGCTGGGGCTTTTTGAACTTTCAGGCACCACTCTGGTCAGGCAGGGAAAGAAGCAAGCCTCCTTCCTGACCAATAAGATAGTGGCCCCTTATTATGATTATATGCTGGAGATACTTGTTATTATTTCCAATTTCCCTTATACTTTATGAGTAGGCAGAAAAATGAATGGAGGGAATGCGATGGTCAAAATAAAAGATGTGGCAGCTAAGGCCGGAGTATCGGTGAGTACGGTTTCCTATGTGATAAACGGTAAAGCAGAGCAGATCAGAATCTCAGAAGTGACTCAGAAAAAAGTATGGGAAGCAGTTGAAGAGCTTAATTACAGGCCAAACATGCAGGCGAAGAAACTGAAGACTGGTCAGGCATTCAGTCCGACGTATGCGGTGCTGTGGAATGAGAGAGCAAATTCTAATCTGTTGGAACGCTTTATGAGCGGGGTTCAGGAGGCCAGAGAGAAAGAAAAATTATCCTTTGAGATTGTCATTTATCCTTATAATCATCATACGTTGGCAGATGCGTGCAATTATCTGAAAAAATCTTATTGCAGCGGAGCCATTTGGCTTGGCGTCAATATGAAGGATGTGGAATATGCGGAAAAGCAGGATTTTAGTATTCCTATGGTTGTTTTTGTAAAATCGGAGAAGTTTAACTCTGTGATTATTGATGATGAAAAAATCGGAATAATAGCTGCAGAACATATGGCTGACTGTGGATGTAAAGAAATAGTTGTCATTCAGCGGGTTAAGTTCATGGATGATGCGGAAGGGAGAGTTACTAACTTTCAGCAGCGGTGTATGGATTTGGGGGTGAATGTTTACATTCAGGATAAAGAATATGAGTATTCCATAGAGGGCGGAATGAAGGCTGCCATGGAGGCTGTCCGGGATTATCCGAAGGTGGATGGTCTGTATTATCTTATGGATATTATGGCGGCAGGCGGTGTTAATTGGCTGAGCTTTCACAGAGGTGAAATCGGACGGCAGGTGAAGGTGATGTCTCATGGAAATGCCATATTTTCCAAATGCACTTATCCGCAAATCACTGTAACAAATATGCCTATTGAAGAGATGGCAGCGGAGGGGATACGAATATTGTCCGGAAAGAATAATAGCAATGTATTGGAACAGACATGTGTAAAGTTACCGACAACACTAATTGAAAGGGAAAGTTGCACAAAAAAGAGATGGGAAAAATATTAATTTTGGCGAAAATGCAAAGGCTCATTGACAACTCAGGTAAAAGTATGGTATTTTTTATTTAGTAGCTGAAACGTTTCAGTAAGGCTTTTTTATTTTTTTAATTTTGCTGAAACGTTTGTGCTGAAAGGAGTAGGTGAAAAAAACATGTATGATACCAGGGTAGTGAAGTCAGCGGACGGCACATGGGAAGGAAGAGCAGATGAAAAAGGGATTATTAGTTTTTTGGGGATTCCTTTTGCAAAACCTCCGGTTGGACATCTCCGCTGGAGAGCGCCGCAAAAGCCAGATAAAATGAAAGGTGTCTATAAAGCCTATCAAAACGGCCCGATACCGATCCAGATTATTTCCACAGAGAACAGCAAAACAGCGCCGCTTGCTATGAGTGAAGACTGTCTGTATTTGAATATTTGGCTAAGCAATAAAGAAACAGGGAAAAAAGCAGTGTTATTCTGGATATATGGCGGTTCTTATGTTGCCGGGCATAATCACATAAGTGAGTATTCACCAGAAGAACTGGTCAGGAAAAATCCGGACATTCTGGTGGTAGTGCCAAATTATCGATTGGGTATTTTGGCTTCGCTAAATCTGTCATCCGTTGATTCTTTAGGAGAATATGGTGAAAGCTGTAATCTTGCCTTGTTAGATCAGAGAATGGCAATGAAATGGGTACATGATAATATCGAGTCTTTTGGCGGAGATCCGGAAAATGTAACATTGTTCGGCCATTCAGCAGGTTCAAATGCCATAACGCATCATTTGCTTTTGGATGAATCCAGAAAATATTTTAATAAAGCCATATGTGAAAGTTCTTTTTTTCCTGATTTGGGATTTACAACCAGAGAAAGAAGTCTTGCAGCAGCAGAAACTTTTTTTCAGATCAGTCAAACAAAACAATTGAAACAATTGTTGGAACTATCACCGCAGGAGATTTTAGAGGCCCAGAAACAACTGTATATGGCGAAATTGCCTGGAAAAGAAGGAAAATTGTTTTCGCCGGTGGCGGATGGTATGGTAGTCAGTGAAGATCCGTTTGCAGATGCAATAAAAAGGAAATTTCCTGAAATACCTGTCATGCTGGGGACAAGCCAGGGCGAGTATGACCAGATGTTTATTGGGCTGAGCAGTGATGAGACAAGGCAGAAGGTTACCTTGCTGAATCAGGGAAAACTTATGGGGCATCCTGAAATAATCGAAAAATATTTAAATCTGGCAGTTAACATGCCCGAAAAAGAAGTTTATATGGATTTGCAGTCAGACTTATATCTCAGAGTCCCTGGTCTGATATTAGCGGAGGCATTTTGCGTACATACAGATGTATATGTATTTTACTTCAGCAAATATGATCACAAAAAGCATTGTCGGGCTGGTCATGGCGCCATGAATCCATATATATTTGGAAATATTGAAGAGGATGAAGAAGAGATTTCTTTGTCGGAGAAGTTAATGGGGGCCTGGGCAGCCTTTATCAGAAATGGGAATCCATGGCATGAGAGAATACCAAAATGGCCGGCATACGACAGAAGATGCAGGAAAATCATGGTCATTGACAGGGAATGGGAAATAAGACAGGATTATCTTTGGGAACAGTATGAATTGCTTGCGCCTTTTTTGGAAGAAGGCAGGCGTCTCATGGAACTGGAGAATGAATAAAGAAAAGAGAGGAAGGGAAAATGGGGAAATATTTTTTAAAGCGTTTTGGACAGATGCTGGTTGTCCTTTTTCTGGTGACATTTTTTGTTTATCTTCTTCTGGATCTGATTCCGGGGGACCCGGTTTACGCTATACTCGGAAATAAGATCAGACCGGAACAGTATGAACGGGTATATAAGGAATTGGGACTGGATAAGCCTTTTCTGGTGCGGTATGGTGAATGGCTTTCAGGATTGGTTCAGGGGGATTTTGGCAGGTCTATTTATTATAAAGTACCTGTGGTAGAATTGCTGGCAAAACGACTGCCGATTACTTTTTTTATAAATGTAATCGTGATGACGATCAGCACTTCTCTGGGAATCTGGATGGGAATCATTTCAGCTGTGCGAAGAGGAAGCAAAGTGGACAATTTTATTACTGTTTTTTCTAATATTTTTGCCTGTGTTCCTGGATTCTGGATTGGCATTATTCTGGTTTATTTTCTGGCAGTTAAGCTGCAGATACTGCCGACTATGGGATTTACATGGCCGTGGGAAGACTTTGCGCTCAGTATCAGACAGTTGATCATGCCGATTTTAGTAGGAGTGCTGACTTCGCTCAGTGTCATGACAAGACAGACCAGGTCCTCTATGCTGGAGGTTGTGAACCAGGATTATATCAGAACAGCCAGAGCGAAAGGGATGAAAGAAAAAGATATTATAAGAAAACACGCAATCAGAAATGCCTTGATACCTGTTATCACATTGATGGGAATTGGTATTGGATTTATCTTCGGCGGTTCTCCAATTATCGAAACAGTGTTTTCCATACCGGGGATGGGAAATTTGCTGGTATCCGCCATTGGCAACAGGGATATTCCGGTAGTGCAGGCCTGCGTATTCATTATGGCGGCAGTCATCTGTATGGCAAATATGGCTGTTGATATTGTTTATGGATTGGTTGACCCGAGAATTCGCGTGAAATGAGGTGGTGGTGTGAGAAAGAGTAAGTTTAGAAGATTTATGGATACCCTGTTTTCCAGAAAGATAGTGATGGTCAGTTTTGTGGTAGTTCTTGTATTTCTTGTGATGGCAGTTTTGGCTCCGCTGCTGGCACCTTATGACCCTTATGAACAGGATCTGATGCATACCTTACAGGGAATCAGCAGTGAACATCTATTCGGCACAGATAAATATGGCCGGGATATCTTATCCCGTATCATATATGGTTCCAGAATTTCTTTAATAGTTGGAGTGGGGTCAGTTCTGATCGCATTTGTGATTGGAAGTACAATCGGGATGATAATAGGTTATTTTGGCGGCTGGCTGGATACGGTAGTGATGAGGATAACAGATATGATGTTTGCCATTCCTCAGGTGGTATTGGCGTTGGCGCTGGCAGCCGTTTTAGGCAATGGTTTATGGAATCTGACTTTTCTGATGTCAGTAGGAGCGATACCGGGTTATATACGAATGCTGAGAGGTCAGGTAATGGCTATTAAAGAACAGGACTTTATTACAGCAGGCAGAGTAATAGGGGCCTCTCCGGGAAGACTGATGTTTTTTCATATGCTTCCCAATGGCTTTTCACCTATTCTGGTGTTTATGACACAAAGTGTTGGCGGCACGATCTTGGGAGAAGCGGGACTCAGCTTCCTGGGATTGGGAATTGACCCGCCAACAGCAACCTGGGGCGGACTGATAAATGAGGGAAGACAATATTTGCTGACAAATCCAGTATATTCCATTGCACCGGGAATTTTCATTGTTTTACTGGTAATGGCGTTAAATATTCTGGGGGATGGTATCCGGGACGCTATGGACCCGCGTTTGCGGGGACAGCATTAGGAGGCGAAAATGGAAGAGAGAATTTTAGAAGTAAAAAATCTCTGTACAGGTTTTGAGGTTGACGGACAGACTGTACGGGCCGTGGATGGGGTTTCCTTTCATGTAGACAGAGGTGAGATTATCAGTATCGTCGGTGAAAGCGGGAGCGGTAAATCTGTTACACAGATGAGTATCTTACAGCTGATTAGAAAACCTGGCAGAATCATGGCCGGAGAAGTCCTTTTAGATGGACAGGACATTCTCAAATACCCCGCAGACAGTGAAGAGATGCGAAAAATCAGAGGCGGACGTATCAGCATGATTTTTCAGGAACCCATGACCAGTCTCAATCCTGTGCTCCGGGTGGGAGAGCAGATAAAGGAATGTATTCTGTTACATCATAAAATGACGAATCAGGAGGCAGAAGAGAGGACACTTCAATTGCTGCGGGATGTAGGGATTAAAAATGAGAAGATTAGAAAAGATGAATACCCGCATCAGTTCAGCGGAGGAATGAGACAAAGGATTATGATTGCAATTGCTCTTGCTGCAGGAGCGGATATCCTGATTGCAGATGAAGCGACTACAGCCCTGGACGTAACCACTCAGGCTCAGCTCTTAGAGATGATGAAAGAGCTGGTGAAGCGTTATCACTCTTCGCTTATAATAGTGACTCATAACCTGGGAATCGTAGCAAGGTATGCACAGCGAATTTATGTAATGTATGCCGGTGAGATACTGGAATCGGGGGATACACAGCAGATATTTGCTCACCCGTCTCACCCTTATACCCGGGGACTGCTAAAAGCTATTCCGCGCCTTGACGACGATAAAGAGCGGGTGTTAGAGCCTATTGACGGGCTTCCTCCGGATCTGGCTGATAAATCGGCATATTGCGCATTTGAGCCGCGGTGCAAATATGCAGGGAGAGACTGCAGAGAGAAAAACAAACCGGTATTACATGAGACAGACAAAGGACATTTTGCGGCATGTCACCTGGAAGCAGAGGAACTTGATGAGGCTGAGAAAAATTTTGAAAAGCGTACTTTGAAAAGACATCACCACGGCATCATAAAGGAAGAAAAGCTGTTGGAATTACAGCATGTCACAAAATCTTTTAAAAAATCCGGAGGTTTTTTAAAAGGGGGCGGTGAGGTATTTAAGGCTGTGGATGATGTTTCACTTACTATAAAAAAAGGTGAGATTCTTGGGCTGGTAGGAGAAAGCGGATGCGGAAAGTCTACTCTGGCCAAGTGTATACTTAAGATTTATCAGGCAAATGAGGGTAAAATCTTATTTCGGGGAAAAGATATCATTCCTCTGAAGGAGAGGGAGATGAAGGGGCTCCGCGCTCAGATCTCCTGCATTTTTCAGGATCCTTTCAGTTCACTTGACCCCAGGCAGACAGCCGGAAGCATTGTGGGGGAGCCCCTGAAAATACATAAGCTTGTATCTACTCCGGAGGCGTATGCAAATCGGGTGGATGAGCTTTTTCGGATGGTGAATTTAGATCCGGCATTAAAAGACCGTGTGGCACATGAGTTTTCCGGGGGACAGAGACAGCGGCTGGGTATTGCCAGGGCTTTGGCTTCCAACCCTGAGTTTATTCTCTGTGATGAACCTATATCAGCTTTGGATGTTTCCATTCAGGCACAGATCATTAATCTGTTGGAGGAACTGGCTGATAAATTGCAGTTGACCTACATATTTATTGCTCACGACCTCTCTGTGGTAAAGCATATCAGTGACAGGATCGCAGTTATGTATCTGGGAAAAATCGTGGAAATTGCGCCATGTGAAGAGTTATATAGAAACCCGCTGCACCCATACACGCAGGCCCTTCTTTCAGCAATTCCCATCCCTGATCCAGTTGTGGAAAAAGAGCGGAAAACAATCAGGATACAAGGCGAGGTATCAGACGGAGCATTAGAAATACGGGGATGCGGTTTCAGGCCACGGTGTCCGAAAGCCACAAAGGAATGTGAACACAGTATGCAGATGAAAGAGTATACGGAAGGTCATTTCGTGCTGTGTAATCAGATAAAAAAATTAAAGGAGGAAATATGAGATGAGGAAAGGCAAAAAAGGTATTACATGGTTAACAGTAATTGCTTTGGCGGCATCACTGATGGCAGGATGCGGAGCAAAGGAAAAGGTGCCGGAAGAAACCCAAGATAAAAGCAGTGCGGGCGATGAAAGCACTGTGAAGGAAGAGGAAACAGGCGGTATTCTGAGAATGTCTATGAGTATGGAGCCAACAGGATTCTTGTCTACGGACATATCCTTCCTGGATAGTTATATTTTGGCGTCTTTTGTTATGGAGCGCTTGGGACGTCTGGATAAAGCAGGACAAATGGAACCGTTTCTGGCTGAAGAATTTATAGAAAATCCGGAAGATATGACGCTGACGGTCCGTTTGAAAGATGGTATTAAGTACAGCGACGGTTCCACCTTAGATGCGGAGAATGTGAAGTGGAATATTGAATATGTTCAGGAGGTTAAGGCAAGTCTTGGGGCAATAGAATCAGTGGAAGCGGTTGATCCCAAGACAGTGGTGATTACTTATTCTGAATGGAACAGCAGCGGTGTCAACCAGATTGGCGGTTTGTTTATGATGTCATCTCAGGCGTTTGAAGAATTGGGAGAGGACGGATTCCAGAAAAAACCAGTAGGTACAGGTCCGTTTTTGTTTGACAGTTGGGATGCCGGAGAGAAGATCAGTCTGGTAAGACAGGACAATTATTGGGGCGAAGGGCCTTATATCGATGGTGTGGAGTTTAAGTTGATCGAAGATGCACAGGCGCGTCTGTCAGCCTTTATGGCAGGTGAGCTTGATGTGATATCACCGGGTATAAATGAAGCAGAGACTCTTGACGCGGCCGGTTATCCGTGTGTTTCGGAAAATCCTGTTGTAGGAGGAATGCTGCGGGGATTAATATTCAATACATTGGATGAAGGTCCGCTTCAGGATGTAAAGGTCAGAGAAGCCGTTTGCCATGCAGTAAACAGGGAAGAAGTTATACAGGCAGTATCGGGAGGAAAATATCCCATGGCTGACCAGTTTAGCGCCAAGGGTTTTTGGTCCTATAATGATAATTTGGAGACCTATCAGTATGATATTGAGAAATGTAAAGAATTACTGGCAGAAGCAGGATATGAGGATGGAATCACATTGCCGCTTACCTATCCGGCATCAGATGTGGAACTGGCAACAATTATGCAGGGAGTTCTGGAAAAAGCCGGATTTACTATTGAGATGAACAGTGTGGAACAATCTGTATTTGACCAGGCTGTTGTCGGCGGCGGAGGCTGGGACGGAATTGCTATGTGGACATCTGGTTCAGGACAGGAGATCAATGGATTTAATGATACATTTGGAGAGCATCCATTTTTCTTCTGCAGCTCATTGGAGCCGGTTCCGGAAATAGTTGAATTAATAAATGAAGGAAAAGCGGCTACCAGTCAGGAAGACATTAAAGTCTGCACAGACAAACTGCAGGAGTTGATTTGTGTGAAGCATTGTCTGGTATGTCCGGTCTTTATGCCGTCTACATTTTTCTATACACAAAAAAATATATCGGATATGAATATCGGAATAGAATCGGTAAATCAATTGACACCGCAGTTAATTAAGATTAAATAACAGTTGAGGAAGAGGGTATATTATGATATTTAAAGAAATGATTCCGGAGCCGGCACGAAGCAGAGTGATGGAAAGTGAGATAAGAATACCAGGACCGGATAATCTGATAGAATGCAAAGAATCGTTGATAGAAGGCATGATGAATTGCTGGTATGAATATATACCTTCTTCCTACAATGGTTCCAAAAAGCTGCCGTTGGTAATCGAAATACACGGCGGTTTGCTTGACGGGAGAAGAACAGCAGCTAAGACGGGATGGCATTTCGTCGCGGAAAAAGAAGAGTTTATAGTTGTTTACCCCAATTCCCTGCTGTTTGAACACTGGCTTTGTGATGAGAGAGACATATTGTATCTCGAGAGATTAATTTACCGGATATGCGAAAAGTACGCCATTGACACAGAAAGAATATATATGCAGGGGTTTAGTAATGGTGATGTGATGACGCAGGCCTTTGCACAGAGTAAAGGTGAACTGCTTGCAGCGGCAGGTTTTATATCGGGTCCGTCGGGAAAAGAATTTTTAAAGGATACATCTGTTGTACTGCCTGTTATTCAGATGCGCGGAGAAAAGGATGTTTTAAACGGCGGAGAAAACTGGGAAGAAAATCCTTATGAAGTGAGAGATGAATTAAATGAACTGAACCGTTCTTTTTGGCTAAAGGCTAACCGGACATGTACAATTCCGGAAGTATATATCTGGGGAAAGCATAACATGGCAAGATATACAGGCTGTGCGGATGTGATATTTTATGAGGTAAAGGACGTTCCTCATAAGGAGACAGTGGAATTGCCACAGATATTCTGGGATTACTGTTATTCACGTTATTGCCGGAAAGAGAAAGAAATTGTAGAGCTTAAACCATTTTCTGAACCAATGTGCCATAAGGCGTTTGTTCTGGCGGTGGGCTCAGAAAAAGTATGGTGCCAGGAAGGATGTATTTCAATGGCAGAAGAGAGTAATGCCCGGGTAATGTATATACAGCCCCAGACAAACTCTCCGGTCCATATGGCCCTTGAAAGTGACTGTAATCATCAGCGGGCAGTGTATGCTCCGATTACTCTGTTAGATAAAGTATTTCCAGTGGAGGTGCAGATATCAGGGGGCGGTGAAAGGGCAGAAGTCATCTGGAAAGATGGAAATAAGTTGATATTCGGAAATGGTATGGAAGCTGTCTTTAAAAATAACAATCTGGAGGGAATGAATAAACCAGCCCTATATTACTGTGGCATCTTTTATATTCCCATTGAGGAGGTTCTGGAGACATGGTTTTCTATGCGCATTTCAAAGTTGGATGATGTTCTGTACTGCAGCAGTAATTATGCCAGACTGGCTCATGGAACTGCAGAAATATTGAGGAAACAGCTTGGAGGAGTCAGATTATGTCAACCGGAAAAGTAAACATCAGCGTCTGTCGAAGTTTGTTTGAAAGGCTGTGTTGATGTTAGGAGGTTATCGTTGAAACTGTTTGTGAACGATAAAACATTTTATCGAAAAGTAGTAAATTTGGCTGTGCCTGTGGTATTACAGGGAATGCTGACTATAGGCGTAAACATGATCGATACCATTATGCTGGGAGCATATGGTGAGTATCAACTGGCTGGCTCATCCCTGGCCAATGAGTTTATTAATATCTTTCAGATTATGTCTATGGGAATGGGATATGGGGCAGCAGTTCTGACAGCACAATATTGGGGCGGACAGAATATTGAGAAACTGAAAAAAACAGTCACGGTTATGCTGCGTCTATGCCTGGCGGTTTCTGCCATATTCAGTATGATCACTTTCCTGTTCCCGGCACAGCTTATGGAAATATTTACAGACGATTATCAGATAGTGGATAAAGGAATTTTGTATTTCCGTGTCAGTGCATTTGCTTACATACCTACAGGTATTTCTTTGACATTGACTGCCGTTTTGCGTTCGGTACAGGAAGTAAGGCTGCCGTTTATAACCTCTGTCATAGTGTTTTTTGTTAATATATTCCTGAACTGGGTATTTATATTCGGTAACCTCGGAGCGCCGGAACTTCAGATCACAGGGGCTGCTTTAGGAACTCTGCTTTCCAGAATAGTTGAGGTTGGAATTATCGGCGGTTTCTTCTTCTTTAAGGATTCAAAGATCGGTTATCGTATGCGCGACCTGAAGATGAGATGTCAGGATATATTACATCTCTATATTTCATACTGTGTGCCTGTTCTTATTTCAGATACTTTGTTGGGACTAGGAAATAGTGTTGTTTCAATTGTAATGGGGCATATCGGTGCATCATTCGTGGCAGCCAATGCAATCGTATCTCAGGTTACCAGAATGTCCACAATCCTAACTCAGGGAGTATCCAGTTCTTCCGGCGTGATTACAGGAAATTCATTGGGTGCAGGAGAAAAAAAGAAAGCCTATGAACAGGGAAAAACCTTCTGGGCTCTCAGTATCGGATTAGGAATATTTGCGGGCATTACGATTATATTGTTATGTCCGGTTATAATCAATAGTTTTCAGTTGGAAGAGGAGACTGTAAAGATCGCCAGAGAATTGATGTATGCTGTTGCAATCATGGTAGTATTCCAGTCAGTACAGTCAGTATTAACAAAAGGAGTATTGCGCGGCGGCGGCGATACCAGATTCCTGATGTACGCAGACATTCTGTTTTTATGGCTGGTCTCGATACCTTTGGGAATCCTTCTGGGACTTGTTTGGCATGCACCGGCATTTTTGATTTATGTTGCCCTGAAAGCAGACTGGATGATCAAATCAGTCTGGTGCTCCCTGCGAATGATAAAAGGTAAATGGATTGATCACTGCGTGTACGCGGACGGGGCGGTTAAATCAAATGGGGGTTGACTGAACCTTTGCAGAATGGTAACATAAATATGTATAATTCCATAAAACGATCAAGTGCATCCGCACTGGCCGCACAGTGCTGGTGAAAAGGGAATCAGGTGCAAATCCTGAGCGATGCGGTCACTGTAAATGGGAAGCGAAGCCAAAATGCCATTGCATGAAAGTGTGAGAAGGCGGCTGAGCGATGAACCATGAGCCAGGAAACCTGCTTGATGGCAGTAGGGTGAGAACTTCCGTGCAAAGTTTAGAACCTGAATCTTCCATGTGAGATTCTTATTATGGAATGCCGAAAGGCCGAAACCTGAATTTATAGAATTATGCAGCAGATTAAACGGCTGGGATTCCTCTGATTTTTATTCCCGGTGTAACCGCACCCTTTTATATAGAAGGAACCGGGATGAAATCAGAGGGATAATATCCCGCATAGGATAGCGTGTATTACGAACAAATGAGGAATAAGTCCGCAGATACGGGCTTATTTTTATTTCTTCACAATTTATTCACTTGACAAAAGAGAACAATGTGATTATGATGGGACGTATGAAAAGGTGATGAGAAAGAGGAGTACATCCCGGAAACTGGCAGAGAGAACGACCCACCGGCTGCAAGGTCGTTTCAGAAGAACGGATGGAAGGTAGCTTTTGAACCGGAGGGCTGAACAGAGTGGTTTGTAAAGGATGAATCAGGAGTAGGCCTTCACGCGTAGTCTGCGTTAACGGACATGAGTGAGAAAAAAAGGTGGTACCGCGGAAGATTTCGCCCTTTACAGTTTATTCTGTAGAGGGCTTTTTTATTGTAACACAAAACGTCTGCCGGGCAGGATACTCTATGCATACAAAAGGAAGATGGCTGCACGCGGGATTCCATTTCATTTTAAGGAGGAGATTATGAGCAAGGAACTTGCCAAAACTTATGACCCCAAGGGACTGGAAGACAGAATTTACCAGAAATGGCTGGACAACAAATATTTCCACGCCGAAGTAAACAGAGATAAAAAACCATTTACCATTGTGATGCCCCCGCCCAATGTAACAGGACAGCTTCATATGGGACACGCACTGGATGAGACCATGCAGGATATCCTCATCCGATTCAAGAGAATGCAGGGATACGAAGCACTGTGGCAGCCGGGCACGGACCATGCAGCCATTGCCACAGAGGTCAAAGTTATTGAGAAGCTGAAAGAACAGGGCATTGACAAGAACGAGATTGGAAGGGAAGCATTCCTGAAACACGCCTGGGAGTGGAAAGAGGAATACGGCGGCAAGATCATCAACCAGTTGAAAAAGCTGGGCGCCTCCGCTGACTGGGACAGAGAACGTTTCACCATGGATGAGGGCTGTTCCGAGGCTGTACAGGAAGTTTTCATTAAATTATACGAAAAAGGTTATATCTACAAAGGATCCCGTATTATCAACTGGTGTCCGGTATGCCAGACATCCATCTCCGACGCAGAGGTAGAGCATGAGGACCAGGACGGATTTTTCTGGCACATCAATTACCCCATCGCAGGCGAAGAGGGCCGTTATGTGGAAATTGCGACTACACGTCCTGAGACGCTCCTGGGTGATACGGCTGTTGCTGTCAATCCGGAGGATGAGAGATACAAAGACCTGGTTGGAAAAATGCTGAAGCTGCCGCTCACTGACAGGGAAATTCCGGTTGTGGCAGATGAATATGTAGACAAGGAGTTTGGTACCGGATGCGTGAAGATCACACCGGCACACGACCCCAATGACTTTGAAGTGGGAAAACGCCATAACCTGCCGGAAATCAATATCATGAACGACGATGCCACCATCAATGAGCTGGGCGGCAAATATGCAGGAATGGACCGCTATGAGGCCAGAAAAGCCATGGTCAGAGACCTGGAGGAGCAGGGGCTGCTGGTAAAGGTAGTGCCTCATTCCCACAGTGTGGGAACCCATGACCGCTGCGGCACTACAGTGGAGCCAATGATCAAGCCCCAGTGGTTTGTCAGAATGAAAGAGATGGGAGAGGCTGCCATCAAGACACTGGAAGACGGAAGTCTGCAGTTCGTACCGGACCGTTTTGATAAAATCTATATGCACTGGCTGGAGAATATCCGTGACTGGTGTATTTCCCGCCAGCTCTGGTGGGGACACAGGATCCCTGCTTATTACTGCGACAAATGCGGTGAGGTAGTGGTAACCCGTGACATGCCGGAAGTTTGTCCAAAATGCGGATGTGAGCATCTGACACAGGATGAGGATACCTTAGATACCTGGTTCTCCTCCGCCCTCTGGCCCTTCTCCACACTGGGATGGCCGAAGAAAACGGAAGAGATGGAGTATTTCTATCCCACAGATGTGCTGGTAACAGGCTATGATATTATTTTCTTCTGGGTTATCCGTATGGTATTCTCAGGTCTGGAGCAGACAGGCAGGACACCGTTCCACCATGTTCTCATCCACGGTCTGGTGCGTGATTCCCAGGGCCGCAAGATGAGCAAATCCCTGGGGAACGGCATTGATCCCCTGGAGGTTATTGATAAATATGGCGCTGATGCCCTGCGCCTCACCCTCATGACAGGAAACGCGCCGGGCAATGATATGCGTTTCTACTGGGAGAGAGTGGAAGCCAGCCGCAACTTTGCCAACAAGGTATGGAACGCGTCACGTTTCATAATGATGAACCTGGAAAAAGCGGAGGTTCCCGCTGAGATTGACCTGAATACCCTGACCGGAGCGGATAAGTGGATCCTCTCCAAAGTGAATACACTGGCAGAGGAAGTTACAGAGAATCTGGACAAATACGAGCTGGGCATTGCGGTTCAGAAGGTATACGATTTTATCTGGGAAGAATTCTGTGATTGGTATATTGAGATGGTAAAACCAAGGCTGTATAATGACGAGGACAACACCAAGGCAGCAGCCCTCTGGACGCTGAAGACCGTTCTGGGCAATGCGCTGAAGCTTCTGCATCCTTACATGCCCTTTATCACAGAGGAGATCTTCTGCACCCTTCACCCTGAGGAAGAGTCCATCATGATCGCTTCCTGGCCTGTGAAGACAGAAGCATGGAACTTCACAGAGGATGAGCGCGCGGTTGAGATCATCAAGGAAGCTGTAAGAAGCATCCGGAATGTTCGTACCGATATGAATGTACCACCAAGTAAAAAGGCGAAAGTATACGTGGTATCAGAGGAGGAGGAGATCCGTCAGGTCTTTGAGAACGGAAAAGTCTTCTTCGCAGCTCTGGGATATGCCAGCGAAGTGACCATCCAGGCCGACAAGACGGGAATTGCGGATGACGCTGTCTCTGCGGTAACTTCAAAGGCAGTCATCTACATGCCTTTTGCGGAGCTGGTGGATATCGAGAAGGAAATTGAGCGTCTGAACAAAGAGGCCGAACGCCTGAACAAAGAGCTTGCCCGTGTAAACGGAATGCTGAGCAATGAACGGTTCCTGAGCAAAGCTCCCGAGAGCAAGGTGGCTGAGGAGAAGGCCAAACTTGAAAAATACACAAATATGATGGAACAGGTAAAGGAAAGGCTTGCACAGCTTGGCAGATAACTGCGCAGGCTATAGGAGAGTTAAATATATGAATGAGAAGTGGTTAAAATATCTGAACCGGCTTTCTCTGCCGATTCAGATGGTAGTGGTTATGATGGGGTATTTTGTGATAGAAGCAATCTCCAGACATTCCGTCCGCGAAGCATACACGTATATGACGGAAAGGCCTCTGGTGTTTCTCTACAATTCCTTTCTGATTTTCACTACCACACTGTTAGTTTATCTGGTGCGCCGGAGGGTTTTTATGAGAACCCTTCTGGCTATCTTCTGGCTGGTACTGGGAATTATCAACGGCGTGCTTCTGGCAAACCGTGTCACTCCCTTCACCGGGCCGGATCTGCACCTGATCACAGATGCGTTTAAGATCGCCAATAAGTATCTGTCACCTGTCTTTTTTGTGATCGTGATCATATTGGCAGCAGCGGCGCTCATTGGACTGGTATTTCTGTTTTTGAAGGGACCGAAGTATCAGGGAAAAATGACATACAAACTCAATATCCCTCTGGTGCTGGCCGGGGTGCTGGCATTTGCCGGAACAACCAAGCTGGCACTGGAGAAGAGGGTATTGTCCAACTATTTCGGAAATATTGCGTTTGCCTATGAAGACTATGGATATCCTTACTGTCTGGCAACCACCATATTTAACACAGGCATCAGTTGTCCCAGGGATTACTCTGAGGCATCCATCAAAAGAATCGAGAAGAGCGAGAGCGGCCTTGCCGAGACGGGAGAAAAACGTCCCAATATTATTTTCCTGCAGCTTGAGTCCTTCTTTGATCCTACGCTGGTGAACTTCCTGAAGATTTCTGAGGACCCGATTCCAACCTTCAGGAAACTGATGAAGGAATATTCCTCAGGCTACTACAAGGTGCCCAGTGTAGGCGCGGGAACAGCCAATACGGAGTTTGAATCCATCACGGGCATGAGCCTGCGCTATTTCGGACCAGGGGAATACCCCTACAAGAGTATCTTAAAAGAGACCACCTGTGAGAGCGCGCCCTATGTGTTAAAGAATCTGGGATACAGCACCCATGCCATACACAACAATGAGGCAAACTTTTACGGCAGAAGGAATGTATTCGCCAATCTGGGATTTGACAGTTTTACCTCAGAGGAATACATGTCAGAGCAGGATGACACTAATCCAAATGACTGGATGCGCGACAGGAACCTGACAAAATATATTATGGAAGCACTGGAATCATCCGACGATCCGGATTACATTTACACCATATCCGTACAGGGCCATGGGGATTATCCGGAGGAGCCTATGATCGATGACCCCAAGATTACCGTCACCGGCGGAGAGTCCGACGCTGTCAATAATAAATGGGAGTATTACTGCAACCAGATTTATGAGATGGACCAGTTTGTCAAGCAGCTTACGGAAACCCTGGCCGAATATGATGAGGACGTTGTGCTTGTCATGTACGGTGACCACCTTCCGACCATGGGTCTGAAGGTCAAGGATGTGAAGAACCGCTATCTGTTCCAGACAGAGTATGTGATCTGGGACAATATGGGGCTTGAGAAGAAGGATGCCAATGTGGCAGCCTACCAGATGGCAGCAGAGGTGATGGACCGTGTGGGAATCCATGAGGGAAATATTTTCCGCTTCCATCAGGCCAGAAGGCAGACGAAAAATTACCAAGTGGATCTGGAAACCCTCCAGTATGATATCCTGTATGGAAAACAGTATGTCTACGACGGTGAGAATCCTTTTGAACGGACAGAGATGCATCTGGGAGTAAAAGACGCTGTGCTTGATAAGATTGAGAAGATCTCAGACGGCAGGTATTATATCACCGGTGAGAACTTCACCCAGTCCGCGTATGTGGAGGTGAACGGTGAACTTTTGGAAACCACCTATATCAGCCCAACCACACTTCTGCTGAATGATGTGGAGTTAAAAGACGGGGATGAGGTGGATGTAGCGATCCGAAGCAACAGTTCCACCCGCAAGGTACTCACCAGAACCGACAGTATTATCTACAAAGTGCCTGTGGAGCCGCTGACTCCGGAGGTACCGCCTCTGGACGATGAGAACAAAGAAGGCGGGGCGGACACCATTGACCCGAATGCGGCGAACAAAGAAGGCGGCGCCGCCGGGAATCCCATAGGGGAAGAAAATAACACCGGGACAGCCGCCGGAGAAGGGCCGATAGAGGTACCTGATGTGGAAAACCCGGTCCAGAATTAAAAACTTTTAAAAGAACCGACATAATTTGCTTGCATATTGTCACCACTTCATTATAATGATAAGTGACCTGTTACAATCCGGCGGCTACTGTCCGGACTGCAGCAGACGGTCTTGTCCTTATAAGGGGAAGTGGTGACTTTCCTATATAGATAAGGCTTACCAAAGACGGAAAGAAGGAAAACGCTTTTGTTTACTTATGAAAAAGCAGCAGCATACATTGAAGAAATTCCAAAATTTACAACGAAAAATAAACTGGAACACACCAGGAAATGCCTGGACATGCTGGGCAGTCCCGATAAAAATAGAAAGATAATCCATGTGGCAGGAACCAACGGAAAGGGAAGCGTCTGCGCTTTTCTGT
Source organism: Blautia sp. NSJ-175 (assembly GCF_022867815.1). NCBI lineage: Bacteria > Bacillati > Bacillota > Clostridia > Lachnospirales > Lachnospiraceae > Blautia > Blautia sp. NSJ-175. The sequence goes on along the minus strand of NZ_JALIFQ010000009.1, from coordinate 97,190 downwards.
CCACCATGCTGGAGGAAGGCGGTTACAGATGCGGACTTTTTACATCCCCGCACCTGATGAAGATCAATGAGAGATTCCAGATCAATGAACAGATGGTTTCAGATGAAAAATTTCTGGAGGCTTTTCTGAAGGTGAAGGAGCTTTCCGACCGCCTTGTGGAGCAGGGGGATTACCATCCCACATATTTTGAGTTCCTGTTTCTCATGGGAATGCTGATTTTTGAAGATGAGGATGTGGATATTGTTGTACTTGAGACAGGCCTTGGGGGAAGACTTGACGCTACCAACTCCATTTTGAATCCATTAGCCTGTGTCATCACATCCATCAGTCTGGACCATGTGGAATATCTGGGAGATACCATCGACAAGATAGCCGGGGAGAAGGCTGGCATAATCAAGAAGGGTGTGCCGGTCATCTTTGACGCGAACAACGAGACAGCAGCCGCTGTGATCCGCAGCCGGGCGGAGGAGCTTGGATGTCCCGCCCATGAGGTGAGGGCAGAAAGCCAGAAGCTTTTATCCTACACGCCAAAAGGAATCGGTTTTACTTTTGATTCCGCTGTTTACGGGACGACAGAGCTGTTTGTTCCGTTTATTGCAAAATACCAGATGATGAATGCCTCACTGGCAGTGGAGACAATGGGTGTCCTCAGGGAAAACCACGGGATAGGAAAGGAAACTTTGAAAAAGGGCCTTGAACATACCAAATGGCAGGGCAGAATGGAGACCATACTTCCGGGAGTGATCGTGGACGGTGCCCACAATGAGGACGGGGTTGCCCAGTTTGTGGAGACAGTCCGGCATTTTCAGGAGGAGTTTTCCATAACGCTTTTGTTTGCCACTGTTTCGGATAAGGACTATGAGGATATGATTCGCAGAGTCTGCAGCGGACTCAGATTTGCCAATGTGGTGACAACAGAGATATGGGGCAGCAGGAAGCAGTCATCAGAAGAGCTGGCAGAGCTGTTCCGGGCAAACGGATGCAGCAGTGTAATGGCAGTGCCGGATTCGGGAGAGGCATTTGAGAAGGCATACGCCCTGAAGGGGGACGGCCTGATGTTCGTTGTGGGTTCCTTGTATCTTGCCGGGGAGATAAAGGATTACGTTAGGAGGAGAATGAATGATTAATTACGAGGAAGAACTGAAGAAATTCCAGCCGTGCCTGGATGTGGATGAGGCGGAAGGCAACATCTACAAACAGGATCTGACGGATGTGATCGATATTTTGAAGGAAATGCTGAAAGAAACCAATGGAACGGCTAAGAATTAGGGAGAAGACAGATGAATTGTATGATATGCCAAGCACAGCTCAACACTTCACCTTACTGCCCAAAGTGCGGGTGTAATGTGACCGCCCAGAAAAAGGCAGTGGCACTGTCCAATCTCTACTACAATCAGGGGCTGGAGAAGGCACAGATCCGTGACCTGTCCGGAGCCATCACCTGCCTGAAACGAAGCCTGAAGATGAACAAATGCAATATCCAGGCCAGAAACCTTCTGGGTCTGGTGTATTTTGAGACCGGAGAGGTAGTGGCAGCTCTAAGTGAATGGGTCATCAGCAAGAACATTATGCCGGACGGCAATGTGGCTTCAGATTACATCAACAAGCTGCAGAGCAATGCCAACCGGCTGGACACCATCAATACCAGCATCAAGAAATATAACCAGTGTCTCGCATACTGCCGTACCGGAAATCTGGATATGGCTAAGATGCAGCTTAAGAAGGTGCTGACCAGCAATCCAAAGCTGATCAAGGGTTATCATCTGCTCTCTCTGATCTATATAAAGGAAGAAGCATATGAGAAGGCCAGAAAACAGCTTAAAATTGCGGCGAAGATAGACAAGACCAACACCACCACTCTGCGTTTTCTGCGGGAGGTGGATGACCAGACCGGTAGAATGACCAGTCTGGAGCCAAGATTCAGGGCAAAGGAAAAGAATCGTGAGGAAAAAGACGGGCGTGTGATCTACAACTCAGGCAATGACACCATCATTCAGCCCCCGGAATACAGGGAGAGGACCGTGACCAATACGCTGATCAATCTGATCATCGGCCTGCTGGTGGGGGCCTCTGCGCTCTGGTTCCTCATCGTTCCGGCCAAGACGCAGAAGATCAACAATGAGGCCAACAAGAAGATCGTGGAATACAGTGACAAGGTAGCCACCCAGGCAGCGGAGATAGACAGGATGCAGCAGGAGATTGACGCTTCCTCCCAGTCGGTGAACACGGCCAATGAGCAGATCGCCCAGGCCAACACCAAATCGGAGAGCTATGATAACCTGATCAAAGCCTGGCAGGCATACAACAGCGGTAACTACCAGAATGCAGCCAACGCTCTGGAGAGTGTGGATGCATCCCAGTTGTCTGTGGATGCCAAGGCCATGTATGATACCATCATGAACGAGATTGGTGAAACCGTTAAAGCGGGATATAAGAGCACAGGCATCACGGCGTATGAAGGACAGGATTATGCCGCTGCCATTGACAATCTGCTGAAGGCACAGGAGATAGGAGATCCGGATTATGACTCCATGTTCTATCTGGCCCAGTCTTACCAGAAGAGCGGGGACAACGCCAATGCCATTGTCTGGTATCAGAAGATCATAGACGCATTTCCGGGTACCAGCTATGCCAGCGACGCAAAGGATTATATGACTGCCATCGGCGGAACACCCACAGGGCAGGACGGCGGCGGGGATGGTTCCCAGGCACCGGCTGACCAGGGGGAGCCTCAGGATGACACCGGAGGAGAGACAGATGAGGGCCAGGATAACGGCGGCGGTGAGGACGGATTGGATTCCGGAAATACAGATGGAAACCAGGACGACAATAATGGTGACAACAATGGCGATGACAACAGCGGCGATGACAACAACGGTGAAGGTGACGGCCAGGATAACTTGGATGACACCGGAGAAGAATAACCTAAGAGAAACCTTGAAGGAAAGGGTGTGCATAAGCGTATGCACATCCTTTTGTTGTCCGCAGAAAAATATGGGATTTCTGCAGGCAGCAGCAGCCGAATGGGATGCATTGGAATAGTAAGGGGAAATGAGTATGGAAGATGTGTTAAAAAAGAGGGGCAACTGCCTGATGGTATATGTACCACAGGAGCTGGACCATCATTTTGCCAGCCAGATCACCGATGAAGTGGACAGGGAGCTGAAGAAGGGGAATGTCCGTCAGCTTGTCTTTGATTTTTCCGGCACTACATTTATGGACAGTTCCGGAATCGGTATGCTTATGGGAAGATACCGCCTTCTGCATTACAGCGGAGGCAGGGTCTCGGCAATCCATGTAAATGACAGGGTAAACCGGATCATGCGCCTGTCAGGAATCTACAAATATATTGAAATCAGCCAGGAAGCTGTCTGGCACCAGAAAAGAAGGTAAGGGGGAAGGTAGATATGGAGAATACCAATGAAATGACATTGGAGATGGACAGCCGTTCCTGCAACGAAGGGCTGGCACGGATCACGGTGGCAGCATTTGCCACCCAGTTAAATCCCACACTTGAGGAGGTGGCGGATATTAAGACTGCTGTCTCCGAGGCGATCACAAACTGTATTGTACATGCTTACGAGAAGGAGACAGAGAAGATCAGAATAGACTGTACCATCTGCGGCAGAGAGCTGACCGTGGCGGTAACAGACCACGGGCGGGGGATTGAGAATGTGGAGAAAGCCATGGAACCCATGTTCACCACAAAGCCGGAACAGGACCGCTCAGGTATGGGTTTTGCCTTTATGGAGGCTTTCATGGATATGCTGGAAGTGGAATCTGAGCCGGGAAAGGGCACTGTCGTCCGGATGAAGAAAAAAATCGGAACCGGAAGTCAGGTATTTGAGTAAAAGGAGGCTGTATGGAGGATATCCTTGCCCTTATCGGGCGTGCGCACCAGGGAGATAAGGAAGCAAGAGATACGTTGGTAGAGAAAAATATTGGTCTGGTACACAGCATTGTCAGGCGCTTTTTAAACCGCGGCGTGGAGGCAGAGGATCTGTTCCAGATAGGGAGCATTGGCCTGTTGAAAGCCATTGACAAATTCGATACTTCCTATGATGTGAAATTCTCCACCTATGCGGTCCCCATGATCACAGGGGAGATCAAACGCTTTTTAAGGGATGACGGCATGATGAAGGTGAGTCGTTCCTTAAAGGAGATATGCTGCAGAGCCTACACAGCCAGAGAGGAACTGATGATGGAGAACGGGAAAGAGCCGGAGATGGATGAGATTGCGGAGCGTATTGCAGTGACCAGAGAGGAACTGGTGCTGGCAATGGAGTCCGGGGCACAAATCGAGTCCCTGCAGAAGACCATATACCAGGGCGACGGCACGGATATTTCTCTAGAAGACAAGATTGAGGAGCAGCGCAATGACCAGGAACATCTGTTAAACCGTATGATGCTGGAGCAGATGCTGGGAACGCTGGACCCTGAGGAGAGAAAACTGATCTACATGCGTTTCTTCCAGGAGAAGACCCAGACCCAGATTGCGGGAGAGCTGGGAATATCCCAGGTACAGGTGTCCAGGCTGGAGAAAAAAATATTGAGCCGCCTGCGGGAAAAGCTTTGATTTATGGCACGGCAAGTGTGCTGTTTTAAGAATAGTTTGCACAGGAAAATGTCATACTATCCCTGTAATCGTAATTGCAGTCAGGAGGATTTCGTCCGGCTGTCTATGTTCAAAGGAGATATTTACATGAGTGATGTTTTATATGTGCAGACAGAGAAAAATGTGGAGGTACATCAGCCGGAGGTCTACCTGCAGGATGTGGCAAAGCTTTCCTCCAGCAGTACCAGTGTACTGAACAGGAACCGGGTGAGAAAGGTATTCACCGTTCCGGACGGTAAGCCGGGGCGCTATGTGGTATCTGCCCTGGAGCTGGTGGAGGCGATCCAGGATAAGGAACAGAGTGTGGATGTGACGCATATCGGTGAGGCGAATTTTGTCATTACCTATGAGACGCAGAAGCATGGGCATGTGCTGTGGAGCTGGATGAAGACGGCTCTGGTGTGCTTTCTTACATTTTTCGGAGGGGCTTTTTCCATTATGACGTTTAATATGGATGTGGATACATCCGGACTGTTTTTTCAGCTTTACAAGCAGCTCACAGGCAATATTTCCACGGGGCACACCATTTTGGAATTTACCTATTCCCTGGGAATCGGCCTTGGCGTTATATTTTTCTTCAATCATTTCGGACATGGAAAGATCACGCAGGACCCTACTCCTATGGAAGTACAGATGCGTGTCTATGAGGATGATGTAGATAAGACTCTGATCGAGAAGAAGAACAGGAAGGAGAAGAGTTAAGATGTGGGTGAATGAAGTGATCGCTGCCATTGTAGGCTTAAGCGGCGGTATGGTTGTAGCCACCGCGCTGGCTGCTTTTATCATCGGGCTGGGTATCATTCCCCGGTATGCGGGTGTTACCCATACGGGCCATAATCTGCTCCTCTATGAGGACGCTCTGATCCTGGGGACCTTTCTGGGAAATATTTTATACCTGTATCAGTTCCATGTGCCTTTCGGACACTGGGGACTGGCTGTCATCGGCATATTCTTCGGCATGTTCCTGGGAAGCTGGATCATTGCTTTGGGTGAAGTGGTGAATGTATTCGCTATTATGGCAAGGCGGATCGGCCTTACAAAGGGTGTGGGGCTTGTGGTGCTGTCCATTGCCATCGGTAAGACACTGGGAAGCCTGATCCAGTTTTTCCTTATGACGTGACAAGTGCTCCTTGTGGGCAGAATCAGGGCTGTGTTATACTGTTAACATGAAAACAGACAGCCTTTGGGCAGGTTACACAGCCCGGGGATATTTTCTTCCCGGGCAGGCTGTATTCCTTTTGCGGGAAGAGGCAGCAGGACGGCTGTAGTGACAGACGGGATGGGAAGATGAAGAACAGCAGATTATTTGAGATATTATACATACTGATGGAGCACCGCGGGATCACTGCCGGGGAATTGTCTGCAAGGCTTGAAGTATCGGTACGCACCATATACCGGGACCTGGACACGCTCTCCGCAGCGGGAATACCGGTTTATACAGAGAGAGGGCACGGCGGGGGAATCCGGCTGATGGAGCATTTCCAGCTTGACAGGACGCTGCTGGGTGAGGAGGAGCAGGAGCACATTATGACGGCTCTTCAAAGTCTGGATGCTGTGGGAGCGGCGGACTCGGGAAGTCTGCTCTCCCAGCTTGCCGGACTGTTCGGAAGACAGACGGTGGACTGGCTGGAGGTGGATTTTGAGACATGGGGCGCGGGAAAGCTGGAGAAGAAGTATTTTGAACTCTGTAAATATGCAATTCTGCACCGCCGCCTTCTGACCTTCCGGTATTATAATTCCTCCGGTATTAAGAGCAGAAGAACGGTGGAGCCGCTGCGCCTATGCTTTAAGGGCGGCCACTGGTATCTGTCCGGTTACTGCAGGAATAAGCAGGCATTCCGCCTGTTCCGCCTGAACCGGATCCGGGAGCTGGAGATGGAGGAGGAACAGTTCCAGGCAAGACAGGCGCCCGGGGAAAAGGATGCGGGCGGGGACATGTCAGAGGATATGACAGCAGTCAGACTCAGGTTTACGGAGGCAGCGGGCTATCAGGTGCTGGACTTTTTCGCTGAGGAGGATATTGTCCGCCAAAAGGACGGTGGCTTTGAGGTGAAGACTGCTTTTTCACCTGGCAGGTGGCTGACCGGCTTTATTTTATCCTTCGGCGCGGATGCCAGGGTCCTGGAGCCGGAATGGCTGAGAGTGCAGATCGAAAAGGAGGCGGAAAAGATTCGGGAACTTTACCGTATATGACATAAGGTGTCATATTAGATATCGTATCCTGTAAGAAAAACAGGAGGACAGATATCATGGAAGATAAAAAATTCTGCCAGAGCTGCGGAATGCCTATGGAGAAGGAAGAAGATTTCGGAACGGAAAGGGACGGCAGCAGAAATGAGGATTATTGCTGTTACTGCTATAAGGACAGCAGCTTTACCGGTGATATGACAATGGAGGATATGATTCGGTTTAACCTGAAGTTTAATGAGGAAAACGGAAATCCTTTCGGTACGCAGGAGGAAGCAGAAAAAATGATGAAATCCTGGTTCCCCACACTGAAGAGGTGGAAACAGTCTTAGAAGATGCCTGAAAGTTCATTTCGGCAAACTGTGACGCACAGCCTGCCGAATGCAGTTTGAAACACATGCCGGAGGAGGAATATGATATGCTGGAACTGCCGGAGAGCCGAACCATAGCAAAGCAGATAACAGATAACCTGAAAGGAAAGACTATTGACTATGTCACAGCAGGCCATACGCCCCATAAGTTTGCGTTCTTTCACGGAGACAAAGAAAATTATGATGAGATGCTCCAGGGGCAGTCCATTGTAAAGGCTGTGAACCGGGGCGGCATGATTGAGATTGATACGGAAGACTGTATGATCCTGCTTTTCGACGGCGCCTATCCGAAATACTGTGAAAAGAAGGCAGAGTTCCCGAAAAGGCATCAGTTTTTTGCGGCCTTTGACGACGATACGGCCCTGTCCGTGTCGGTGCAGATGTATGCGTTTATCGGAGTATATCCACTGGGAAAATGCAGTGATGAATATTATATTTCGTCTGTCAGCAAGTGTACGCCTTTGGAGGAGGGATTTACTTACGAGTATTTCCGGAGTCTGTACCCGGATACCCAAAAAAAGGTGACAGCCAAAGCATTTCTGGCAACCGAGCAGCGCATACCCGGCCTTGGAAACGGTGTGCTGCAGGACATTCTGTGGAATGCAGGCATTGACCCCAGGTTTGACATGCGGGAGGCGGAGGAAGAAGATTTTGTGAATCTCTACAAATCTGTTACCGAAACACTGAAAAAGATGTGTGATGAGGGGGGCAGAGATACAGAGCGGGATTTATTCGGAAACAAAGGCGGGTACATAACCCAGCTCTCCAAAAACTCTCTGCACCAGCCGTGCATGCGGTGCGGTGGGGAAATAAAAAGGGCGGCGTATATGGGCGGGAATGTATATTTCTGCGAGAAATGCCAGAAGAGATAGAAAAGGCTCCACGGTTAGTCCGTGGGGCCTTTTCTGCATATGCGGCCAGAAGCCCGGAGTAGAAAAGTTTACAAATTTCAAGAGATATTTCACTATACAGCCCCATCTGTTTTTGATAGGATGGACACATAAGAAAAATTACAGGAGGACTTTAAAAATGGAGAACCCGGGAATCATAGAAGAACTGATAAAGGAAGCAGAACTCAAGTGCAGGGAGGAACCGTACCTGGCAGAGGTGTTTCGCAATTGCTTTACCAACACCCTGAACACAACGGTGAGGGAGATGGAGGACGGCACCACCCATGTTATCACAGGCGACATTCCGGCTATGTGGCTGCGGGATTCCACTGCGCAGCTCCGCCCGTATCTGTTGGCTGCCGGGAAGGATGAGAAGCTGACACAGGTGATCGCAGGGCTTGTTAAGCGGCAGTTTCGCTGCATATTGACAGAGCCTTACGCCAATGCGTTTAATGAGACAGACAACGGGAACTGCTGGGAGAAGGATTTCCCGGATCAGAACCCATGGGTATGGGAAATGAAATTCGAGGTGGATTCCCTGTGTTATCCCGTCCAGCTTGCCTACCTGCTCTGGAAGAATACGGGATATACCGCGCATTTTGATGATACCTTTCTGACAGGGATAAAAACTATCATGGATGTGTTTGAATGGGAACAGTATCATGAGTCCAGGTCACAGTACCGTTTCCAGCGGAAAAATGCCATTCACACAGATACACTGTCAAGGGATGGAAAGGGCGCTCTGGTAAAAGAGGGCTGCGGTCTGATCTGGTCAGGATTCCGCCCAAGTGACGATGCATGTACCTATGGTTATCTGATACCGTCCAACATGTTTGCCTGTGTTATTTTAGGATACATGTCTGAAATCTGCCGGGAAATCCTTCATGAGGAGGCAGCAGCACAGCGGGCAGAACGCCTTCGGGAGGAGATAACAGCGGGAATCGAGACATACGGAATTGCCAGGACAGCGGAATTCGGTGAGATCTATGCCTATGAGACGGACGGCTTCGGGCAGTATAATCTCATGGATGATGCCAATGTGCCCAGCCTTTTATCCATGGAATATCTGGGCTACATACCGAGACGCCGTGACGTGGCGGAAAACACAAGGAGATTTCTGCTGAGTGAGGCCAATCCTTACTATTATAAAGGGGACAGGCTGTCCGGCATCGGAAGTCCCCATACACCATCCAGATATGTATGGCACATTGCTGCAGCCATGGAGGGGCTGACTGCGGAAAAAGAGGAGGAGAAACTTCAGGTACTCAGACGCCTTGCGGGGACAGACGGTGGAAAAGGTATGATGCACGAGGGTGTCTTTGTGGATAACCCTGAGATTTTCACAAGAGAATGGTTTTCCTGGGCCAATGCCATGTACAGTGAACTGATGCTGGACTTTCTGGGATACCGGGTAAAGCGGTAAGCGCGCACCGGAATACCGCACTAGAATTTGTACAGTTAACCTAGAAAAAGGGAAATTGTTATTTCCTGTAAAACATGTAAAATAAAAATAACGAAGCGTGCTGCTGGCTGCAGAGCTGCTTAAGGCGGTGGGAAAGGCGGCATCAAACAGGAGGGTATTATGTTTTTGACAGACAGGAAATTACAGAGACGAATGGATGAAGTGAAGAAATACAGATACCGTGGTGTGACTCCTATAGGAGAATTCCTAATGTGCGAGGATGAACAGAAGCTGGTAAATCCCAGGGTTCCCGTAAACTTTGACGGCTGGGGAAGGATTGCCGGGGGTGAGTGCTGGGCCGGCAGGGACCGCTATCTGTGGATGCACAGGGATATCCGGATCCCGGCAGAGTGGGCCGGCAGACGGGCAGTGGGTATCTTTGATTTCGGAAATACAGGTGCGGGAAACAACAGTGGTTTTGAGTCCATGTGCTATCTGGATGGGGAACCCTTCCAGGGTGTTGACGTGAACCATCAGGAGGTATTTTTCCCGGAGGAATGTTATGGAAAGGACACAAGCCTGACCTTCCGCCTCTGGTCAGGGCTGGAGGGCGGCGGTGTGCCCGCGGTGCAGGAGCATCAGATCAAAAGGGCAGATCTGGCCTGGCTGGATGAAGAGGCAGACGACTTTTACTATCTGGGAACCATGGTGCTTGAGACCATTGAGAACCTGGAGGAAAACAATCCCATCCGCTATGATCTGAGAAACGCACTGGATGAAGCGTGTCACTGCATTGACTGGGCATATCCGGGAAGTGATGAATTCTATGAATCCCTTCATCAGGCGGATCAGGTGCTGAATGAGAAGATTGACAAGATGGATAAGCATTCCTTGGTAAATGTCTACTGTGTAGGCCATACCCACATTGACATGGCATGGCTGTGGCGGCTGAAGCACACTCATGAGAAAGCATCCCGTTCCTTCTCCACAGTGCTCCGCATGATGGAAATGTTTCCGGAATACATTTTCCTGCAGACGCAGCCCCAGATTTATGAGTATATCAAAGAGGATTTCCCTGAAATCTATGAGAAGATCAAGGAGCGCGTCAGAGAGGGACGCTGGGAAGCGGACGGCGCCATGTGGGTGGAGGCAGACTGCAACCTGACAAGCGGAGAATCCCTGACACGCCAGATATTGATCGGGAGCAAATTCATCAAGGATGAGTTCGGAAAAGATGTGGAATACCTTTGGCTGCCGGATGTGTTCGGCTACTCCTGGGCACTTCCCCAGATCCTGAAAAAATCTGGCATTGATATGTTCATGACCACAAAGATAAGCTGGAACCAGTTTAACCGTATGCCTCACGACACCTTCAAATGGAAGGGCATTGACGGCAGCGAAGTGCTGACCCATTTCATTACCACACCGGAACCCTGGAATGAACCGGGCTCCTGGTTCTACACCTACAACGGCAAGCTTATGCCAAAGACTGTAAAAGGCGTGTGGGATGCCTACAGTGAGAAGGAGATGAACAAAGACCTGCTCATCGCTTATGGATTCGGAGACGGCGGCGGGGGTGTGAACCGTGACATGCTGGAACAGAGACGGAGACTGGACAGGATTCCGGGACTGCCTCATGTGAAAACATCCACAGCAGGGGAGTATTTCAGAAAACTGAAGGAGACAGTAAAGGACACAGACCAGTATGTAAATACCTGGGACGGGGAACTGTATCTGGAATACCACAGGGGAACTTACACCAGCCAGGGCTACAACAAACGCATGAACAGGAAAATGGAGCTTTTATACCGCAGAGCTGAGTGGATGACCGTTATGCAGGGCCTCATGGCAGGAAGCCTGGAAAAAGCAGAACAGGAAAGCCTCACAAAGGGCTGGAAGCTGATCCTGACCAACCAGTTCCATGACATCATACCCGGCTCCTCCATCCATGAGGTATATGAGGACTGCCATAAAGATTACGCTGCCATTGAAGAAATCGCAGTTCAGGTGGAGGAGGATTTCACGGAGAACACAGCCCTGCCGGAGGAGAACACCTGGACCGTATGGAATGCTTCTGCCTGGACGAAGGATGAGCTGATATCCATCCCCTGCACAGAGAACGGATACTTTACAGATGATAAGGGGTGTGTGCTTCCTGTACAGAAAGGGGAAAATGCCGTGTATGTAAAGGCAGAGCAGGTGCCGGCCATGGGGCATAAGGTCATCTTCTTCCATCCCCAGGCACAGGGAAAAGAGGAGCAGAACAGCTTCGTCATCCGGGGAAGGGAGATTGAGACACCTTATTATCTGGTTTCCCTGAATGATTACGGCCAGATAACACGGCTCTATGACAAGACCTTCGGCCGTGAGGTCCTGGCAGAAGGGGAGCGGGGTAATGTGTTGCAGATGTTCGAGGATAAGCCTCTTGACAACGACGCGTGGGACATTGATATTTACTACCAGCAGAAAATGAGGGAGATCACAGAGCTGACGGCCTTTGAAGTGACGGAGTGCGGTCCGCTGAAACTGACCATCCACATGGAATGGAAATATATGAGATCCTTCATTTCCCAGGATATGAGCCTGTACCGGGATTCCCGAAGGATCGACTTTCGGACAGATGTGGATTTCCATGAAAGACAGCAGTTATTAAAGGCTGCTTTCCCGGTGGATATCCGCTCCACCTATGCAACCTATGATGTACAGTACGGCAATGTGAGGCGCCCAAACCACTGGAACACAAGCTGGGATCAGGCCAGATTTGAGAGCGTTGCCCATCGTTTTGCTGACCTCTCCGAGAGAAATTACGGCGTCAGCCTTTTGAATGACTGCAAATACGGACATGACATCAAGGATAATGTGATCCGCATTTCCCTTCTGCGCTCCGGTCTGCAGCCGGACCATCTGCAGGACCAGGGTATGCACACCTTTACCTATGCCCTTCTGCCACACGGCGGGGATTTTGTGGAGGGACGTACCGTGCAGGAGGCATGTACGCTCAATGACCCCATGAAGGCGGCTGCCGGAAGGACGAAGGCAGACTTTGAGAGTTTTGTCACCTTTGACAATGAACAGGTGGAAGTGGACGCAGTGAAAAAGTCCGAGGACGGAAAGTATATTGTTCTGCGCTTCCATGAGTTTGCGGGAAGTTCCCAGAACGTGACGGTGACACCGGGATTTGGTTATTCCTGCTGGATGGAGGGGGATTTGAGGGAACGCCCGCTCACAAAGGCAAGGCCGGCAGGGGAGATGAAGCTTCATCTGCATCCCTATGAGATCAAGACGATCCTGATCGAGCTGTAAGAATAATGGTAATAATCCGGTCAGGCCAGTGCATTTATGGCGCAGACCGTACCTGAGAGCGGCTGCAGACCGGCAGCTTGGGAAGAGGAGGAGAAAATGTTTAGTGAAGTGTTCCAGATGGATAAGATATTGGGATTTTGTGAAAAGCTGTGGTATGTGATTGGAGCGAACCTTTTGTTTCTGCTCTCCAACCTTCCGGCGATCCTGTTTTTCCTCTTTGTGGGAGCCTCCCAGGTGCGCACCTGCCTGCCATTCTTCCTGCTGTGCATGGTTCCTGCGGGGCCGGCGCTCTCCGCCCTGTTTTACACCATGAACCGCCTGCTCTCCAAAACGGAGACCGGGGTATGGAGAGACTACAGGAAGGCATACAGGGATGACTGGGGACAGAAATATCTGCTGGCGGCAGGCCATATGTTCCTGATCCTGGTATTTGAGATAAATATAGAGTTTTTTGCGGTACAGATTCCGGTCTTTCCTCTTATGATCCTTTTTGTGATATTATTCGCAGCCGCCCTGGCGGTGACACCAAATCTGTACCTGCTGGCCTCCCGGTACCGGATGAAAAACCGGGATATTGTTAAGACCTCCCTGATCCTTCTTGTCACCAGGCCTGTCAGCACTCTGGGGAGCATTGTCTCCCTGGGAGTCATCCTGATGCTGTTTGAGTTGAAAGCAGGGACAGCAGTATTATTTATGGGAAGCCTGTACGGATTCCTCATAGCATTTATGAACCGGAAGGTTCTGCATTCACTGGAAGAGAGTTAACCACAGGACGTTACTGTTCACTCCGTGCCCAATAACACGCTTCACGATGCACAGATATGGAGCATTCCGCTCCATATCGCGCTGGCTGCCTCGGGATTTTCATGCCTTTGGCCTGAAAACACCTCGCGGGACAGTGGAGTGTGAACAGTAACCACAGGACTCTCTTTTTGTGCTGTCAGCATATCCTCAGCATGCACAGACAGGCGGAGATATGGTATACTTACAGGCAGGAGGGGATATATGGAAAACAAAAGCCCGGGACATTTATTTCAGAAATTATTTTTCAGTTATTCCGCAGTTCTGATACTGATCGTAGGAGTGCTGATCTTATATTCGGTTTCCTCCAGCAGAACCCGCATGCTGGAGACAAATCAGGATTATGCAGGCAAGCTGTGCGGGGAGGCGGTTCTGGAGGTGAGCCGTGTAAGCTCGGACGCGGATTATCTGCACAGAGCGATTTACCAGAACAGTTCTGAGCTGGAGGACCTGCTCAATTACTTCCGGTATGACACGGAGGAATATCTCAAACGTCATCTGGACACGTACGCGTCCTCCAACACACTGGACAACAAGGATATTTACAGTTATGTGGAAAATGCGTATTCCGCGTATCCGGATATCAAAGAGATAGAATTCATCAGCTATACCAATAACAAGACAACGGTTTTTTACTCCGAAAATGATATCCGTGTAAATCATGAAGGCAGGGAACGGAGAAAGGAGATTCTGGACGGCGGGCTTGCCATGCCCGGTTCCTACTCCTTTCAGAAAGAAATCAGGGACCCTCTCAGCATGAGGATGGAGGGGTGTATTGTCTTTACATTTGATACAGGGTCCATGAAAAAGATTCAGGAAAAGTATCCCATGGCAGAGGTGTATCTCTATCACAAGAACGGAAACCAGGTATTTCCGGGGGCGGACTCTCTGCTTCTGGAGGATTTCCAGCAAAAGGACGCAGATAAAAAACTCGGGTCCTACATACAGCTTCAAAGTGTGGAAGATTATATTGTGGCAGCCAGGCTTGACAAGCACACTGCAGCCTCCGTTCCGGCAGTCCATATTTTTGCCATACTGGGAATCGGGGCTGTCCTTGTCATTACAGGTGAGATCTTGATCAGCAGTTATCTGAAACGCCTTACAAAACGGCTTGACGGTATTCTGCAGGGCATGGACCAGGTGCAGACGGGAAACTTAAAGGTACAGCTTCCGGAACATGAGCACGGGGATGAGCTGGACATGATCGCCCACCATTTTAACCGCATGTGCCGGGAACTGGAATCCTACATCCAGAAAAGCTATCTGGCAGAGATTGAACAGCAGAATGCGGAGATGCAGGCACTGCAGAGTCAGATCAACCCTCATTTTCTGTACAATACACTGGAAGCCATCCGCATGAAGGCCATCTGCAACGGGGACCGGGAAGTGGGGAAAATGCTCTACAGCCTGGCCGTCACTTTCCGCAGTCAGCTAAAGGAGGCGGATGTGATAACTCTTATGCAGGAGCTGCACTACTGTAAGAAATATCTGGAATTGTTTGAATACCGGTACCAGGGAAAATTCCGTTCCAGTGTGGAGTGCGGACCGGAACTGTCCAACATTCCGGTTATCAAGTTTATCCTGCAGCCCATTATTGAGAATTATTTTATCCATGGAATCCGGATGGAGGAGAGCGACAATGAGATTCGGATCTATGCCAGGTGCGTGGAGGAGGACCTCTATATCCATGTAGAAGACAATGGAAGGGGAATGCCCGGAAAAGACATGGAGAGTAAGAACCGTGAACTCAGAAACAATGAGATGGATACAAGAAAATCCATTGGCGTGACGAATGTGAACCGCAGGCTGCGGGCTGCTTATGGGGATACATGCGGTGTGTTTTTAGAGGCCGGCAGGCCCCGGGGCATGCATGTGATATTGAAATTGAAGGTCAGGGAGAGGGAAACAGATGAAGAAAGTAATGCTGGTGGAGGATGAGGAGCTGATTCTCCAGGGGATAAGGAACATCATAGACTGGGAGGCGCTGGGACTTGAGGTGGTGCATATGGCCCACAATGGTAAGGAGGCACTGTCCCTCTGGGAGAAGGAGCCTGTGGATCTGGTGGTGACAGATGTGGAGATGCCCGTGATGAACGGCCTGAACCTGTTAAGGGAGATCAGGGGCAGGGATGAGAGGGTGCGGTTTGTCATTCTCACCGGATACGATGAATTTGAATATGCCAGAAAAGCCATTCCCCTTGACGTGGAGGATTACATATTAAAGCCCATTGACGAGGAACAGCTTGAGGCAGTGGCAAAAAAGGCGCTTCTGAAACTCCGGGAGATGGACCGGGACAATGCAAAGGACATGGAGGACCGTATCGGATGGCAGAAGTTTCTGGAGGGAGGAAGCAGTGAGGAGGAGCAGAAAACATTTCTCTCCCTGTTTCCAAGGGTAAAGAAGGCGGAGCTGCTGTCAGCGGCAGTTATGAAGATTGACAGCAGAAGCATGCGGAAGGGGGATATGTCGGAACTGCTTTCCATTCTGCAGGAGGAAGCGTGCAGAGTGATCCATCTGGGCACAGATACCCTGCTTTTGATAGACAGTTTTCAGACAGATTATACCTGGAACGGAGGGGAAGGGGAGACTGCCGGGAAGATACGTGGTGAGATCCACAGCCGTTTCTCCTGTCTGCAGAACCGCCTGGAAAGTGAGCTGGGGATTTTTACATTTATCAGTATCGGCCCTTCCTTTACGAATTATGAAAAGCTTCCGGATGCATACCGGGAGGCCATGCGGATGCAGAAGTACAGGATGCTGGACGGATACGGAAGCTGTGTGGATGACAACCATATCAGGAACCGGGAATCAAAGGATGTGGCCATTGATGAGACGCAGCTCCGCAAAATGATACTGCAGAAGGACAGGGACGGGGCGATCAATTACATCGAGGATCTGTTCATCAACAATATCCGCAAGGACACGGATGTGAATAACCTGTACCAGACTGCCCTGAAGATCGCCATGCTGCTGTGGGATATCAAGGGGGAATATAAGCTGGAAGAGAAGAATATGCAGGATCTGTCCGATATGGTGGAGGGGATTTACGGCGCTGAGGATATTTTCGGACTGAAGGCTATGTTCATCTCGGAGATTTCTGAGATCATCACATATCTGCACACAGAGAATTCCGCATACACGCCTGTGGTAAAGCAGATCATGGCAGAGGTGCAGAAGAATTACAGGGAGGAGCTGAGTCTGAAGACACTGGCGTATAAATACCACATGAACGCCTCGTATCTGGGCCAGATCTTCCAGAAGGAAGTGGGGTGCTCTTTCACCCAGTATCTGAGCAATATCAAGAACGGGATCGCCAAAGACCTGATACTGAATACGAACCGCAGGATCAATGATATCGCCCAGGAGGTAGGATATACGGATACCAGCTACTTTTACCGGAAGTTCAAGCAGTGCTACGGGGTGTCCCCGGCTTCCTTACGAGAGATGAAAAAATATTAGGGACCTGTAACGTTTTCGCGCAGAGATTTTACAATGCAGACTATAAGGGCAGCGGCTGTGACCAGTATCCAGCTTGTAACAGTGGCGCCCCACCCCAGATGGTCCACCATGACCCCAATGGAAAAGGTGGAAACCGCGGTGCCGAGATAGGCCACAGAGTTCAGAAAGCCGGATACTGTGGAGACCCGGCCCTGCTTTTCGTAGTTCAGGGGCAGCAGATTGACAAATAAGGTGTTGACTGCCATCATGGAGGCGGTGATGAGCGCGAACAGGATCACGGTCAGGACGATGGACAGGCTGCCTGCCAGACGGATTCCGGCCAGCGCGGCAGAGGCCAGCAGGAAAAAGGGAACGGCAGCCTTCATGGCCCGTCTGCCTGTGCGGCGGTATACATACTGTGCGGCATAGGCACCGGTGAGATTTACAATGGGCAGAACGGTGGTCACCAGCACAGAGAGAGACGGAGAGGTCAGAAAGGTTTTGCTGATAAAGGTCGGCACCCAGGTGGCTACTCCGTCTTTCAGCATTCCGTGGATCAGTACCGGAAATACTACGGCCAGCAGGCCGGAGCTGAAGAGAAGAGAGGAGAAAGGTACAGCCTTTGATGTGTCTTGCGGTTTAAAGCCCGAGACATCCGGGGCCGCGGTATCTTCCTTCCCGCAGCTCTGGCTGTAACGCTCAATACGGCCGAAACCCAGGGACCAGACAGCAGCCATGACGCCCAGGCAGAGGGCTGCCGCACCGAACACGGCTTTCCAGCCTGCCAGCCACATGACGGCCGCTGCCAGGAGATAGGCGCCCAGAGTCCCGGCCACCTGTGAGGACACAATGTGGATACAGTAGCGTACCTTCTGCATTTCCTGCAGCATTTCCGCAAAAATACGGATGATGGGAGGCCAGATCATGGACTGGGCGTATCCGTTGATGCCCCAGACCAGGGACATGAGGAAGAAGGAATCCACAAATCCCATGATGAGATTAGCGGCAGCGGCAGCGGCGAGACCGGTAAATATCATATGTCCGGGATGGAACCGGTCTCCCAACAGGCCGTTGCACATCTGCCCAATGCCGTAGGCAAAGAAATATACCATGCTGATAAACCCTGCCTGGGACCCGGCAAGCACCTGCTCCTCGATCATGGCTGTCATGGCGGAAGAAAAATTCAGCCGTCCGATATAGGAGGTAAAGTAGGCCAGCCAGCACAGGAGGAACAGATAGAATGCCATTTTACTGCTTTCAAGCTTGTGAAATCTTTTCATGAGAGATACCCCTTTTTTCTTTTTTCGTTCTTCAATATACACCAGAACGGAAAAAGGAGAAATGGATATATCACCATTTTAAAGTAGATATTTCTACATGGGTTTACCGGATCGGCATTGCTGCCGGTACTGAAGGGGTGTGACCCCGGTTGTCTTTTTAAAGACCCGGAAAAAATACTGGCTGTCCTCATAGCCCACGCTTTCCGCGATCTCGATCACGCTCAGGCCGGTATCTTTCAGATACTCCCTGGCTTTTTCCATGCGAACCTCTGTGATATAGTTTACCGCGGAACGGTTCAGCTCCTTTTTGAAGACAGAGGAGAAGTAGTTTGGACTCATGTTGTAGAGTTCCGCCAGGCCGTTTATGGACAGATTTTCGTTGTAATGCTTTTTTATATACTGAGTGGCAAGCTGTATCTTGTCCTTGGAACTGGCATCCTGCATTCCACGTTTGCTGATGCAGTCCGTGATAATATCCGAGATATAGCGGTGGATCCTTTCCGGGAGGCAGAGTTCATCCAGAATCCGGAAATTGTGGAGAAGGTCCTCCACACCGATGTACTTGCGTATCTCCGGTTCATAGTATTTCAGGAGGAGATTCAGGATGCGCACCCAGAGGATGCGGATGTAGGAGACGCCGCAGCTCTGGAGCATTTCCTCTGAGAATAACTGGGACAGAAGCTTGAGGATACCGTTGACATTGCCCTGGATCAGGTACTGTTCCAGAAAGTACAGCTCTGAGGCGGGAAAGGACTTACCGGAGAAGACGGTGTTGTCCTCATAAAAATAGAGATTGCCGTCACCATAGATGGTCCGCTGGCGAAGGGCGGATTCCGCCTCCCCCAGGATTCCCGCAAAGAGTCTGCCGGTCTGGCTGCTGGTGCCCATAGTCAGGTAAATGCCCATCTTCTTCTCCAGAACAGCCCGCATCTCCAGGAAGAACTGTTCCACCTCCCGGCGGAGCACGGATTCCTCACTGCCGCTGCTCTCAAAGACGGCATACATCTGACGTCGGTGGATGATACTGTTCACCAGAAGGACCTTGCTGGGTGAGCTGATCTCGTCAAATACATTCTTGACGGCAAAGCGGATCAGCTCCGTGTCATCTTTACAGAAGTTGTTCTCACAGCTTTTCTCCTCAATGTTGACAATGCCCAGGAGAAGGCGGTTTCCGGGAGCGGAGGAGATCTTATGGTAGAATGCGGGATATTTGCCTTTTCCGAATTTCTCGTCTTCAGGCTCATGGAGGAGAGCATTGACCTCCTTTTCCAGGGTGTACGCAGTGTTCTCCTCCTCCAGCTTCTTCCTGGAGGTGATGTCCCGGCGTATTCTCGTATCCAGTTCTACCTGTGTGAGCAGTTTGTCCATACCCTCTTTCAGGTCCTGGTTTGACAGAGGTTTCAGCAGATAAGCACTGGCGCCCAGAGTTAAGGCGGTTTTGGCATATTCAAATTCGGCGTAACCGCTTAACACCATGAAGCGTAGATGAGGGGAGAGTTTCTTGGCCTCCCGGATGAAGACCAGACCGTCCATATCAGGCATCCGGATGTCTGTGATGACAATGGATATGGAATTTTCTCTCACTGCCTCCAGTGCCTCTGTTCCCGTCTCCGCTTCCAGAATCTCACCAAATGCAAACCCCAGATAATTAAGACGTGCGATCAGGCCTTTTCTTATAAGCTCCTCGTCATCTGCTATCAGCAGGTTCCTTTTCATCTGTTTTTTCTCCTTTCCGAATGAGCGGCAGGCGCAGATCAAACTGACTGCCGTAGTGAAGGGTACTCTTTATGGTGATTCCGTACTGGTCTCCGCAGGCGAGCTTGATCCTCTGGTTGACATTGCGGATACCAATGCTGAGTCCGGTATGGGTAAGATCGTCAGCCACATTTATGGAGCGGTTCAGCTCCTCCACTTTCTGGATATCCATGCCGATGCCGTCATCCTCCACACGTATCATCAGACTGTCCTTCTCCTCCCAGGCGGAGAGTTCCAGGGTGCCCGTGGTGGTCTGTTTTACCAGGCCGTGAAGAATGGCATTTTCAACGATGGGCTGCAGGATGAAGCGGAGCGTCATGGCATTGTCTGTATCCACGGAGATGTTGTAGAACACTTCAAAACGGTTTCCGTACCGTTTTTTTATGATAAAGATATAATTCTGCACGTGGCCCAGCTCCTGTGCCACTGTTACAAATTCCCCGTAATTCTTCCCAAGGTTGTAGCGGAAGATCTCCCCCAGCCTCTGGCAGATATCGCAGATGTCAAATACCTGTTTTACAGCAGCCATGGAGCTGATGGTCTCCAGAGTGTTGTAGAGAAAGTGGGGGTTGATCTGGAGCTGCAGATTTTTCAGCTGTGCCTCCTTGTTTTCCAGTTCGTGGATATAGTTTTTCTGGATCAGGGCATCCAGTTTGCCCAGCATATGGGAAAACTGGCGGTCCAGCTCTGCCACCTCATCGTTGCCGGATATAGGTCCGTAGATGTTCAGATCACCGGTCTCCGCTTTGTGGAATTTTTGTACCAGACACCCGATCCTGACTGAAAAGTTACGGCTGTAGAGCCAGGACCAGAACAGGATGAGCAGGATAACGCAGAGCATGATGGGCAGGATCATCTGTCTGACTGCCTGCTGTTTGACCGTGAGCTGATGATTGTCGAACAGAAGCAGGACATGCAGGGCGCATTTTTCCAGATTCTCGTGCTTGATGGTAAAGCCGTCAACCGGTTCTGAGGATTCCCCGGCCGCAAGCCATGCGTCCAGCAGGAAATTCTTTTGGGGCGCTGAGGAATAGAGGATTTTGCTGTCATCGCCGTAGACAATGACCTCATAGGAGGAATCCCCCTCATTGGCTGTGTCTGCGGGCTTGAAGACCAGATCCATGTACAGGTCCAGTTTCAGAAAGCCGAGCTGTTCTTTTTCATAATTGTGGATATTGACATTTTCAATGTTTTTGACAAAGGAGAGAACAGGAACATTGCCGGCGCTGGAGATATAGCTGAAGCTGTTTTCCCTGATCGCGCGCTCCTGCAGAAACCATTCCTCGTGTCCGGCCTCCTTGACCATGGAAGCCCGTTTTCCGTATACGGGATACTCATCAATATCAGAGTAGAGCATACAGTTGCGGATCTCTCTTTGACGGTCCAGCAGCAGGGATTTTGTCACCTCACTGCTGATCTGTTCCCCTTTGATGTAAGGACTTTCTGTCTTGTCCACCAGGGTTTCCAGAATCACGGTGTTGTCGGCAATGACATCCAGGCTGTATTGGTACTGGGTCAGCTTTTCGTCAATGTTTTTTATATATTGTGAGGTCATCTGCCGGTAGGATTCGGAAAGCTCTGTCTTGACCATATTCTCCAGCTTATAGAACAGAAAAAAGGTGATGGACAGGGTGGGGATCAGGCTGATCAAAAGTGTAAAGACGACAAGCTGCGTAAAAATGCGGTGCGAATAGATACCCTTCCATTTCATAACATCACATCCATGGCTGACGGCTCTGTCCTGTAAGATGCAGAACAGGCGCCACACAGACCAGGTTTTCTATCTCCGCAGTTTTATCATATAATTTCGGAATGACAGATTCCGCGCCCTTCAGTCTTTCTATGGGGAAAGCCTGGTCCGGGGCAGCCGTGTATGTATCTGAGGATGTTTTGAGTGTGATCAGAAACTGTGAGGAATCCTGCCGGGAAAAGCCGGGTTTCTTCGTGTCAGCCAGATGAAACGTAAGGGAGCGGCTGTCAGGGGCCACGGAGACTTCCAGGATGGGCCCTTTGGAAATGCAGGTCTTCTGGCTGCGGATGGCCTGTTCCAGTTCTGCTGCGGTATCTCCCCCGGGTTCCCCTTTCACAAAGGTGGCGAACTGGTTTCCCATCTCCCAGCGTCCGTGCAGATCCATACCGCAGGTCATGGCAATGGGCCAGCCCTTCAGCACCAGATCTTCCCAGAGCAGCAGCCCCTTTTCATTGACCTGGCGGAGTGGTTCGGGATTATTGAAGATTTCAATAAAATCCACGCAGCTATAGTCAGTAAGCTCCATCTCAAAACGGCATCCCCGGGCAAAGGGGTAGCCATAGGAATACGGATGGGCAATGCCTGCCAGAGCGTTTTTATCCCGGATGGCCTGAAACAAAAGTTCAGGGCGGCGGCGGTCAATGGTTTCCCAGGGAACATACTCCTTTAAGTTCAGACAGAGGATATGTCCGTAGTAGGTGGTGTATTCCATGCCGTAAATACACTGTATGCCGGAACTGTTCTCCAAGAGCAGCTTCTGCATCTTGGGATGGCCGGAGATGGTATTATGGTCTGTAAGGCCGAAGGCATCTACCTGATCTGCCTCCATCCATCGAAGCAGGTCCTCACACGTGAGGGAAGCGTCGGATTCTGTGGTGTGATTGTGTAATTCCAGTCGTTTGTACATGAAAACCTCCTTATCGGGCAGAGACCTGCAGTGTGTAGTGTGTGTCATCCATGAGGACATTGAAGACGAGTACGGTTACTTTCAGAACTCCTTCAAGATCCGTCTGAGGGATACAGCCCTCAGTGGCCGAGGAGGAGCAAAAGTGCATATGTCTGTTGGTGAGCTGGCGGTGGATGCAGCCTATGAAGCGGTCATTGAGCATTGCCAGTGTGTGTATCTCGGTCTTGGCACTGTCCATGATCTCCTTTACCGGGTCTGCGCCGGGAGGCAGTTCCAGGCCGTAATTGCTGCGGCAGTAGTCTGTCAGCTCACGGATCACGTCCTCTGTCACATCCTCGGCTGTGTACTTTTGCTTATCAAAAGAAAACTCGATATCCAGTTCTTCGTATTTCCGGTCCAGGCATACGGTATAGGATATCTGCCCGATAAAATCTTTGGACAGGGTCCCTCCAACTTTATAAAGTACTTTCATAGATGTCTCTCCTCCTGAAAAAAGTGTTAATAGAATTTGGGTAAATGATACTACATATAAAATGGGGATTCAATAGATTTGAGATTATCGTAGAATTGTCCATTATTTTTCTGAGAAATCTTCATTCTTTTTCCGAAAGAAAGTGCTTTATAATATGCCCATGCCGATTTTCGGAGGCAGAATTTTGAGAAAAGAGGATAGAAGATGCAGAAGAGAACATTGTATCAGTCCGGAAAATTTTACAAGGGAAATCTCCACACACATACCACCCGCTCAGACGGCAGCAGCGAACCGGAGGAGACTGCAAAGCGGTACAGACAGGAGGGGTATTCCTTTCTGGCTATCACGGACCACTGGGTCTACGGAGTGCATGAGGAGCTGAACCGGGAGGATTTTCTCATATTTCCCGGTACAGAGCTGGATTTGGAGCTTCCGGAGCGCAAGGACCATCATCTTGTGAGCATAGGTCTGCCAGAGACGAACCGGATTCCCGATCATTACCGTTTTGAAAGGGAGAGAACAGGCAATACCCTGTGTACGCCACAGAGGATCATTGAATATATGGCCCAGCGGGGCAATGTCACTATCTATGCCCATCCTTACTGGTCCAAGGTGGATTCCACGGATATCAAGAATCTTCACGGGCTGCTGGGAATGGAAATCTACAACCATGTGGCAGAGTTTGAGGACAGCAACGGAAACTCCGAGACATATTACGATCATTTTCTGTATGTGAGGAACAGGACGTATTGCTTTGCGGCGGATGATACCCATGAACTGGGACCGTACAGCATGGGCGGGTTCATTATGGCAAAGGCCCGGGAGCTTACCCACAGAGGTATCTTCGAGGCGCTGAGAGACGGAAGCTTTTATGCCTCTTCAGGCCCTCTGATCCATGATTTTTATGTGGAGGACAATACGGCCTGTGCCTCCTGCAGTGGTTGCACGGATATTTATTTCAAGACACCGCACAGAAGCGGACATCTTCACAATGAGGAAGGCAAGTTAAAGGGAGGAACCTTTGTGCTGAATGGGGATGAGGAATATGTACGGCTTGTGGTGAAGAACGCAGCCGGGGAAAAAGCATGGTCCCAGCCAATCTGGCTGTGGCTATTATGATCTGGGAGGAAGAGGTATGAAACTGGTTACTTTTAATATCCGCTGTGATTTCGGACAGGATGGAGAAAATTGCTTCTGCCGCCGCAGGGATCTGATCACTGCGAAGATTCGGAGGGAACAGCCGGATATCATCTGTTTTCAGGAGGTGCTGCCCCATGTGGCAGTGTGGCTGAAGGAGAACCTTAAGGGGTATTATGTGATCGGATGCGGCAGGGACGAGAACCTGGAGGATGAGCAGGTGTCCGTGGCATACCGCAGGGACAGGGTGAATCTGATCTCCATGGATACGTTCTGGCTGTCGGATGAGCCTTATGTGCCGGGAAGCCGCTACGCGTGCCAGAGCATCTGCCCGAGAGTCTGTACCGGGGCTGTGTTTTCGTATAGCGGGGGGCCGGGAAAGGCATATCTGTTCCGGCTGTATAATATCCATCTGGACCATATGGGCGGGGAGGCCAGAAGGCTGGGGCTGGAGCTTATCTTAAAAAGAGCGGACCGGGAACCGGCCTTTCAAAACATTCCCGTGATCCTGGCAGGGGATTTCAACGCGGAACCGGACAGCCCGGAGCTTGCAGTCCTGAAAAGCCGCAGGGAATTTACAAACGTCACGGAGGGAATCGGTGTCACTTATCACGGATTCGAGCCGGAGGATATGCCGGAGCGGATTGACTACATCTATGCCGGTGCGCCGTTTGTCTGCCAAAGCGTTGAAAAATGGGAAGACAGGGAAGGGAATGTCTGGCTGTCTGACCATTACCCCATCTGCGCGGTACTGGAACCCGGGGACTGCGGGGAATAGAAATGTCCATGAAATAATTAATTTTTATCCATTGTGGAAAATCGCCCGGAAAAAATATAATAGAGACCAGAAGGAAGGAGGAAACCAAATGCAAACGGCAAAAAGTTTGGGAAAGAAAAAGAAAGAAAAGCAGCCAAAACAGCCAAAGCAGCCCATTGGAAAACGGCTTATCCGTTACTGGCCCCTGTACGTGATGCTGCTGCCGGCAATTATCTATTACGCGCTGATCTGCTATGTGCCCATGGCCGGTTCTGTGCTGGCTTTTAAGGATTACTCTTTTAACAAGGGTATCTGGGGAAGTCCCTGGGTGGGGCTTAAATATTTCAAGACCTTTTTTGAAAGCTATGATGCCCCCAGGCTGATCCTGAACACATTCAGGATCGGGTTTATCAAATGTGTGCTGGAGTTTCCGTTCGCCATTATTCTGGCACTGATGCTCAATGAGATCAGGAACATGAAATTTAAGAAGGTGACGCAGACCATTACATATCTGCCGCATTTCCTGTCATCGGTCATCATTGTCACAATGCTTCAGAGAATCCTCGCACCGGATACCGGTATTCTGAACCAGCTTATAGCCGGCATGGGAGGAGACGGGGGCACATTTTTTATGATGGATGCCAAGTATTTCTTAAAAATCCTGTTTTCCATGGATCTGTGGAGGAATATCGGATGGGATTCCATTATCTATCTGGCTGCCATCAGCAGTGTGGATACAGCTCTGTACGAGGCAGCGGAGATGGACGGATGCGGAAAATTGAAAAAAATGTGGCATATTACACTGCCGGGAATCCGGGGAACCATCGGCCTGCTGTTCATTATGGGTATCGGAGGTCTGCTCTCCTCGGGCGTGGACCAGATCTGGCTTCTGCGTACACCGGGCAATATGACCCTGGCGGATACGCTGGATGTATATGTAGTCCGGGTGGGACTGCAGGGCGGACAGTTTGGATATGCAACCGCCATTGGGCTCATACAGGGCGTCGTGGGACTGATCCTGGTTGTGATCAGCAATAAGATATGCAAGAAAGTCACAGAAGTCGGGCTTTGGTAGCGTGACCGGTGAAGATAAAGGAGGAAAGAGGTATGAGACAAAAAGCAGCAAAAACAATTCTGGCGCTGGCTCTGTGCGGTGCCATGACAGCAGGTGCTCTTGCAGGGTGCGGAGGTGACAGTAAGGAGACAGCCAAAAATGTAAGTACAGAGAGCAAAGAAGGAAAACCGGATACCTGGATCGCGGACCGCACGATCACAGTCCAGGCGTATGTGGATGACATCGGCAATTCCCTTCCCAAGGATTTGAACAATACCCCCACAATGAAGAAAATCACGGAGCTGACAGGGATCAAGCTGGATGTAAAATACACACCCGGAGACAGCGATGCGAAAGTGCTGGCCTCCCAGCTTGCGTCCGGCACCATTCCGGATGTGATCGTTTCTTATCTGGACAACTCTACAAGACCGGAGTTCCCGCTGCTGTCAAAGGCGGCAAAAGAGGGAATGTTTGCCGATGTATCCGAGTATATGAAAAATGCAGAGGTGTATTCCAGATATTATGAGGACGGTTATCTTCCCTGGGATTCCTATAAGAACGTTACCTTCCGTGAAGACCTGGACGGCGTGTATTTGTGGCAGATGAATGTGGATGCCACGGACAAGTCTTTGGAATATAATCCGGAGGAGGATTACCGCGGAGGCATGTACATACAGAAATCCATTGTGGACCAGCTTGGCATCAACGTGAATGATATCAGGACCCAGGACGATTTTTATGATCTGCTCGTGAAGATCAAAGAGGGCGGCTTTAAAGATAAGAACGGAAACGCAGTCTATCCGCTGGGACCGAAATACTGGGGCGGTTCTGTGGACACCCTGGAGTATATCTGTCCGGGATACCGCTGGGGCGTGAGCAAAAACTATAATATCGATACAGATGGAAAAGTAAAGCATGAGGCAGAGCGGGATTCCATCTATGATGAGATCAATTATATCCGCAGGCTCATAGACGAAGGGCTTATGAATCCTGAATTCTTCACCATGGATTCCACCCGTGCCCAGGAGGCCTGCAAGAGTTATAACTCCGCCATCATCGCTGATGTGAACAATTATACGGATATCATTTACCAGACAGATGACTGGATTCCGCTGGGACCTCTCAATGACATTCAGGGCGACAACAAAAAGGTGACACACGGCAAGGGTGCCAGAGGATGTATGGCAATCTCCTCGGATGCGGAAAATCCGGAGGAAATCTTCCGGTTCTTTGACTGGCTCTCCACAAAAGAGGGACAGATGATCGCCCAGTACGGGGTTGAAGGTGTAAGCTACGATATGGTTGACGGAAAACCGGTCCTCAAAGAAGAGGTACAGCAGGCCCTGAGTGATGGCAATATGGACTATCTGCTCAATGAGGTGGGTGCAGGCTTCGGCGGAAGCGGAAACTATTTCTTTGAATTCGTACTTACCAATAAAGACAACATCAATAATTTCGGAGAGGCAAGACCGGGGGCATCCTCCAACGATACCTTTGCCAGAAGTGTTGAAGTTGCAGCGGATTATCCCTATGTGAAGAAACTGATCCCGGGACTGGACGCGCCGGCGTATCTGTCCGCAGAGGGAATGGAGGACGTGAAGACACAGATGGACCTGCTCAACTGGGACGAAGTGTTTGTGCAGGCATGTTTTGCAAAGTCTGACGACGAGGTGAAGAGTATCATAGAGTCCTTCCGTGGCCAGTTAAAAGCAGCAGGTGTAGAGAAATTTGAAGATTATGTGGCTGATGTCTATAACAAAGATAAAGATGCTGTCAACTTTTATCAGTGACAGGTGAGAGAGGGTGTTAAGGATGAGGAAAGGCCAAAAAAGCAGGATCAGGGCCAGCCGGACAGATATTGCGGTGCAGGTTATTGTATATATGATCGTCATTGCTGTCTGCCTGATTATTATACTGCCCTGTCTGAATGTACTGGTTCTGGCGTTCAATGACGGAAAGGATGCCGCTCGGGGCGGTATCTGGTTCTGGCCTAGAGTGCCCACGTTTGACAATATTAAGGAAGTGTTCAAGGACGGCAGTATTGTCCGGGCTTACGGGTATACCATTGCCAGAACTGTCATCGGTACCGTATTAAGCCTGACTGTGACTACGCTTGCGGCATTTTCCCTGAAACAGAAAGATTTGCCGGGAAATAAGTTGATTACCATGCTGATTACCTTCACCATGTTATTCAGCGGAGGTATGATCCCCACTTATATCCAGTATAAGAACCTGCATCTGCTCAACAGTTTTTGGGTGTATGTGGTTCCGTCGCTGGTGAGTGTGACATATCTTCTGATGGCAAGAACCTTCTTTGAAGGGATTCCGGACAGTCTGGAGGAGTCGGCAAAGCTGGATGGCTGCAGCTATTTTCAGATCTATACGCGTATTATGCTTCCGCTGAGCAAACCTGTGATCGCGGTAGTGGGACTTTACACGGCAGTCAATCACTGGAATGACTGGTTTGCCGGGGCATTCTACATGAGTGATACCTCAAAGTGGCCGGTACAGACCGTACTTCAGCAGATGCTGAGCAAGGCCATGAGTTCCCAGCAGGAGATCACTTCTGTGGCCCAGGCACTGGCGCAGAATGCAACGGCTGTCACATCGGATTCTCTGAAGATGGCGGCAGTGGTGATCACCACAGTTCCGATTCTGTGTGTGTATCCCTTTGTGCAGAAATATTTTGCCCAGGGTGCCATGATCGGGGCAGTAAAGGGTTGACAAAAAAACCGGCTTTTAGTTCGCGCTGAAAGCCGGTTTTTTACCTGCCGGGCAGTATTTATTTGCAGATGAAGACAAAAGGAGTAGAAAAATGAGTGAAAAGAAATGGGATGTCTATGTCTACGGAGATGTAAACGTGGATATTATCATTCCCGGAGTGGAGACGTTTCCGGCACCGGGACAGGAGGAGCTGGTTTCCTCCATGGAGACTTATGTGGGAGGCGGGGCGGCCCTGTTAACTTTAGGGATTGGTAAACTGGGACTGCGCCCTGTCTTCCAGGGGACAGTGGGGGATGATTGTTACGGTCATATGATACGGGAGACCTTTGAGCGTTTTGGTGTGGATACGGAGCTGCTTGTGACCGCAAAGGGTGCGCGGACCGGGATCTCCCTGAGCTTTACCAATGCCCGGGACCGGTCCTTTCTTACTTACCGGGGAACGAACCGGGATATCAGCATGGACAGGGTGGAGATCGAAAAGGCGGGCCGGGCACGCCATGTTCACGTGACAGGGTATGAGGGGGAGATTTCCCACGCTGCCTATGCGCGGCTGCTGCGCCGGGTAAAGGAGGAGACAGATGCCACAGTCTCTTTTGATGTGGGATGGGATCCCACCGGGAACTGGAGCAGCAGGATCTGTGAGCTGTTTCCATGGATCGATGTCCTTTTTATGAACGAGACAGAGGCGGAGCACTACGGAAAGACAGATACAGCAGAGGAGGCAGCCCTTCAGTTTGCCCGGGAGTGCGGGCAGGCGGTGATTAAGCTGGGAGGGAAAGGCTCTCTTGCAGTGAAAGATGGTATGGTGTACCGCAGGTCCTCCTACCGGGCAGAAGCTGTGGATACCACCGGGGCCGGGGATTCCTTCAATGCCGGGTATATCTATGGATTTTTGAAGGGGGAACCGGTTGAAAAATGTCTGCAGTACGGAAACGCCTGTGGTGCCTTCTCAGTGTCTGCCCATGGGGGTAATACCGGTTTTCCGGAAGAAAAGGAACTGCTGCGTTTTACAGAGAGATACGAAAATAAATAAGCGGGAGGAGATTAG
Organism: Blautia sp. NSJ-175; assembly: GCF_022867815.1. Taxonomy (NCBI): domain Bacteria; kingdom Bacillati; phylum Bacillota; class Clostridia; order Lachnospirales; family Lachnospiraceae; genus Blautia; species Blautia sp. NSJ-175. The sequence goes on along the minus strand of NZ_JALIFQ010000009.1, from coordinate 67,298 downwards.
TATGAAGATAGCAGTCATCGGCGGTGCTGGTGTAAGGACCGTCATATTTATCAACGGACTTTTAAAGAGATATAAAAAGCTGCATATTGATGAGGTGGTGCTTTACGATATCCAGGAAGAAAAGCAGAGGATCATCGAGCGGCTGTGCCGTCATGTAGTGGAAAGGAAGCAGGAAAGCCTGAAGGTCCGGGCAGCGGGAACGCCCCGGGAAGCCCTGGAAGGCGCGGACTATGTGGTGACTACCCTTCGAGTGGGCGGAGACCATTCCCGTGTGACGGATGAGAAGATTGCGCTGGAACACGGTGTCATCGGTCAGGAGACCACAGGCGTGGGGGGATTTTCCATGGCAGTGCGGACGATTCCCGTTCTTCTGGAATACTGCAGGATGATAGAAAAGTATGCGCCGGATGCGTGGATCTTTAATTTTACCAACCCGTCCGGGCTTGTGACTCAGGCACTCCGGTCGGCAGGCTATGACCGGGTCATCGGAATCTGTGATGCGCCGAGCAGTACAAAGTACCGTATGGCCGACTGGCTGGGAGTGAAGGAGGATGACCTGTATGTGGAGTTTTTCGGACTGAATCATCTCTCCTGGATACGGAGTGTGAAAAGAAAGGGGGAGGAGATTCTTCCGAAGCTTCTGGCAGATGACAGCTTCCTTGCCGGAATCCAGGAATTTGCCATGTTCGATCCGAAGCTTCTGCGGCTCATGGGACTTCTGCCAAATGAATATCTGTATTATTACTATCACAGAGAGAAAGCGCTTGCCAATATACAGAAAGCAGGTGCGGCCAGAGGGGAAACCATAGAAACGATTAACAGACACATGATGGAAGAACTGAAAACCATGGACATGGATGCCGACCCGGAGGGAGCGCTGCAGGTATTTCTGTATTACATGCAGTTGAGAGAGAACTCTTACATGAGCATTGAATCTGGGGCAGCCAAACGTCCGATGGCAGAGAAGGGCAGCCTGGAGGTCCCCGACGGTATGGGCTATGCGGGTGTGATGCTGGACTGTATTGAGGGGATGCAGAGCAGAGAGGGAAAATACCTGGTGCTCTCTGTGGAGAACCAAGGCTGTATTCCGGGACTGGCGGATAACGATGTGGTGGAAGTGACCTGCCATGTATCCGCAGAGGGCATTCGTCCCGTTCCTGTGGCTGTCGTCCCTCCGCAGTGTGATATCCTGATGCGGCTGCTCAAAAATTATGAGCGTCTCACAGTGGAGGCTGTAAAGAAAGGTTCTTATGCATGTGCAGCCCAGGCGCTGATGCTTCATCCGCTGGTCAATTCCTGGTCTCTTGCCGGGGAACTGCTGGAAGCTTATGACAAGGCATATGGAGGTCTGTTTGGAAAGGAGTAAAAAATGCCGTTTGATTTTCATGATTTTGACAGGATAAAGAATCTGGCAGAGGAACTGCGGGAGCTTCGGTACCGGAATCTTCGGAACATTCCCTCCTTCCGGTTCTGGGAGGACAGTGACAGAGAGAGCAGAGTGTGCGCCAGGGAGGTGGGACCGGGATTTTCTTTCCGGGGCTGGGACAAATACTACTGGCTGACAGCGGAAGCGGAAATCCCGGAGGCATTCTGCGGGGAGGAAGTGCTGGGCCTTTTTGACTTCGGCGCCCCTTCGGGAACCGGAAATAACGGGAACTTTGAAAGCCTGCTCTATATAAATGATGTACCGTATCAGGCTGTGGACGGAAACCACAGGGAAGTGTTCTTCGGCCCCGGGGTATGCGGAAAGAAACTGCAGCTTAAATTCAGGCTGTGGACAGGACTCAGCGGCGGAGGAATCCCCAAAGACAATGTGATGGAGATATGCAGGGCGCAGATCGGTGTGCTGGACCGGAGTGCGGATGACCTTTACTATCTGACCACAGCGGCCCTTGAGACCTATGAGGCCCTGAGCGCAGAGAATGAATATCGGGAATGGATCTTAAATGTGCTTGTAAAGGCGTTCTGTCTGGTGGATTTTACGGAACCGGGCAGCAGGGAATTTTATGAGAGTGTGTCGGATGCAGCCGGATACCTGGACGAGTGTCTGGACGGCCGCGGAAAACCGGATGTCCATGTGACCATGGCGGGCCATACCCATATAGATGTGGCCTGGCTGTGGCGGCTGTGCCATACCAGGGAGAAGGCTGCCCGCTCATTTTCCACGGTGAACCGTTTGATGGAAAAGTATCCGGAGTATCATTTTCTGCAGTCCCAGCCTCAGCTCTATGAATTTATCAAAGAGGACCACCCGGATATTTATGAGAATATCAAAAAGAGGGTGGCTGAGGGAATATGGGAGCCTTCCGGGGCCATGTGGGTGGAGTGTGACTGCAACATCGCCTCAGGGGAATCCATCATCCGGCAGATTCTGGTGGGCAAAAATTTCTTTCGGAAAGAATTCGGCTATGAGAGTGAATTTCTCTGGCTGCCGGATGTGTTCGGGTATTCCTGGGCGCTTCCTCAGATCTTAAAGAAATCCGGTGTGGACACGTTCATGACCACCAAGATAAGCTGGAACGATACCAACCGGCTGCCCTATGATACCTTTACATGGAAGGGTATTGACGGAACCGGGGTGACAGCCCATTTTGTGACTACCTCCGATCCGGGCGAGGATTATTATACATACAATGGAAATTCCGGCCCCAGGGCAGTGAAAAGCGTCTGGGACAATTATAAGAACAAGGATTCCAACAGGGAACTGCTGATTTCTTACGGATATGGGGACGGCGGCGGAGGCCCGAACCGGGATATGATCCGCCAGATAGAGATGGTGGAGAAAATGCCTGGAATCCCCCATGTGAGGAAACAGTCCGTGACGGAGTATTTCCGCAGTCTCAATGAGACGCTGAAAGAGAATCCCATGGAAGGATATCTTCCGGTGTGGGACGGGGAACTCTATCTGGAATTCCACAGAGGGACTTACACCTCCCAGGCGTATAATAAACGGATGAACCGCAGGATGGAATATGCGCTGAGAGATACGGAGATCCGGTCTGTCTTATCCCGAGTGTTTGGAAGTGAGCCATATGACTCCCAGCGTATCCTGCGTGCGTGGAAAATCGTGCTCTGCCAGCAGTTCCACGATATACTGCCGGGGTCTTCCATAAGGGAGGTCTACCTTGACAGCCATACGGAATATGAAAAAGCCGCGGCTCTTTTAAGAGAAGTGAACGAGACCTCCCGCGCCGGCCTTATTCGGGAATGCAGGGAGGAACGGGTGTTTTCCGTATTCAACAGCGGCAACTGGCAGCGAACCTCCGTTGTCCGGATTCCCCGCAGGGAGGCAGAATCCGTGTGCGCCGGGGAATACGGGAAAGGCGGGTTCTATCAGAAACGGGAAGATGGCAGTGAGGAGAAGATATCTCTTCCCTGTGTATGGAAAGAGGATGGGGCTTATGTGCTTGTTCGGGATATGGAACCCTTCTCTTATACGGAAATCGTATGGGGGCCTGCGAAGAAGAGTGTCTCCGGGCCCCATGAGGAACCTGCCTGGGGGTCTGGGGAGGAGAGGTCTTTGCAGACCGAAAAGGCGGCTGACCAGCGGCTTACAGAGAATACTGCCTGCAGCCGGCAGCAGGAGTCAAACGGGGGAATTCATGAGGTATCTACTCTGTTTTACAAAATCTGCTGGAATGAACAAGGACAGCTCACAAAAATCTATGACAGGGAGGCTGAAAGAGAGATGCTGCCCCACGGTGCATGCGCCAATGTGCTGCAGATTTTTGAAGACAAACCGCGCTGTTTTGATGCCTGGGAACTGGAACCCACGATTGACAGAAAGATGGAGGAGATCACCCAATGTACGGACATCCGTGTTTGGAGACATGCGCTGGGCATTGAGGTGTCATTTACATGGCAATACCATAAGAGCACAATCTGCCAGACCATGTGCCTCTACAACAGCAGGAAACGAATTGATTTTAAGACCTCTGTGGACTGGCAGGAGCGGCAGAAGCTGTTGAAAGCGGCATTTCCGGTGGATATCCGGGCAGTGGATGCCAGATTTGATATCCAGGACGGCAATATCCGGCGTCCCATTACGAGAAATACAAGCTGGGAGGCTGCGAAATTCGAGGTGGCGGCCCACAAATGGGCGGATATCTGGGAGACAGGATACGGGGCGGCACTGCTTAATGACTGCAAATACGGCTATGACCTGAAAGAAAATACAATCCGTCTGACACTTTTAAAGTCTGCAACAGACCCGGACTACAGCGCGGATCTGGGCAGCCATACCTTTACCTACTCGCTGCTGCCTCATTGTGAGGAGTGGTATGACGCAGGAATAGAGCAGGAGGCTTTTGATCTGAACGCACCCCTCCGTGCAGAAGCAGGAGCTGCGGCTTTGCATGGAAGCCTTTTGTCGTTCGACAGGGAGAACCTGGTGGCAGATGCGCTGAAACAGGCGGAAAACGGGGAGGAAATTGTGCTCAGATTCCATGAATTCCAGGGAAGAAGGGGAGAAGTTAAAGTATGCCCCGGTTTTGAAGTGAAGGAATGGTGCGAATGTAATCTTATGGAAGAACCGGAGAGTCCCTGGCGCTCATCCGGGATTCGGGTATTCCTGAAGCCTTATGAGATCAAGACACTGCTTCTGCGTGTGGAGAATGGGCAGAGGATGAAAGGCGGGGGGATTGCTTTATGAAGATAATATTAAAACATCCATCCGAAACAGTGCCTGGAAATCACGATTCCTCTGTCTTTACGGAGGTGATTCCTGAGAGTATGGATGCCCGGCGGCTGGCAGAACAGTTCTGCCGTCTGGGAAGACAGCGGAAAGGCTGTTTTCTGATACGGCTGGATATAGACAGCGCTGCTTTTTACCGCCTAAAGGCGGAAGAGCAGAGAAAAATGGTGCGTGTCCTTGTGCGGTCTATGTATCAGGGGGCGTATCGTTTCCGAAAAGAAGGGCTGAAAGAACTGCAAAAAGGGGACGTATTTGGAATGCGTGAAAGTCTGGCGGATTTCGGCAGTGCGGTATTTTACCTGGAAAGCAGTGCGGCGGAGGACAGCGGATTTAAACGTGCAGTCCGGTACGGAGAATTGGAGGGGAGATGTATTGCTTATGCCAGAAGCCTTGGCAATCTTCCGGCCAATTACCTGGGAGCGGAGGAATTTTCTGCTTATACGGAAAAGCTTGCCGCAAAACTGGGAGCAACGTGCAGAATATTAGATGGCATGGAATTAAAAAGACAGGGATTCGGCGGAATCCTGGCAGTGAACCAGGGCAGTGCCCGTGAAGCGAAACTGGCAGTTCTCACCCGGGAATGTGTTCCCGAACAGCCTTTTACAGCGCTGGTCGGAAAGGGGGTTCTCTTTGACAGCGGCGGATATCACTTAAAGTCCGCAGAGGCCATGGAGGGAATGAAGTTTGATATGTGCGGTGCAGCCAATGTGATGGAAGCTTTTGAGATTCTTGTACGGGAGGAGACAAAAGAAAATATCATGGCAGTGCTGCCTCTGGCGGAGAATGCCATCGGCCCAAAGGCCTGCCGGATGGGGGATGTGATCACCATGCTGGACGGGACTACAGTGGAAGTCTGCAACACGGATGCTGAGGGACGCCTCATTTTGGCGGATGCTCTGGTATATGCCCAGCGGCAGGGTGCGCGGCGGATCGTGGATCTGGCTACACTGACATACTCCTGCCATAATGCGCTTGGAGACCGGATGACAGGGATGTTCTCCAATGATGATTTTATGAGCAGCAGTTTTATATGCGCAGCGCGCGAAGCCGGAGAACTGGTCTGGAGACTGCCCCTGGACAGCCATTACCGGGAACTGCTTGCCCGGAGCAGCACAGCAGATCTGGCTAACTATGCGCCCGGCAAAGGAGCGGGAGCCAGTGTGGCTGCCTGTTTTCTGGAATCTTTTATCCGGGAAGGGGTAAAATGGGTGCACCTGGATGCTGTAGGCCCAAGCGTGATGCGCGGGAAGGACGAAAGGCTGGCAGAGGGAGCAACAGGGGCAAATGTTGCCTCAATCGTTACATTTTTAGAGAAGGGAAACCGGGATGATGGATTATCAATTTGACGGCAGGATTTCAAAGGAAGTCCTGGAAAATTATCTGTCGCGGGCAGTGACCGCGGCGGGGCTTTATGAGAGTGAGACACTTTCGGATGACCTGCGGGTGATACGGGAACTGGGAGTAAAATTCCTGGGGCGTGCTTCGGGGATCTGGTATATGACGGAAGACGATGATGTGCATTTTGCAAAATCCAGGGAACTGGCAGAAAAGGTGCACGAAGCAGACCCGGAGATCATTCTGCAGGCTTGTATTTTTGAGTGTGTGACCCAGAGGATGGAGTCAGTGAAGATACCGGAATTTGTGTTCCGTGACTTTGGGATGGAGCCAAAAGACAGGTACTTTTGTCTGGCAGATACCCTGTTTCCCGGAGAACCGGCGGGATTTGTAAGCCGCAGAGAGGAGCCGGAGAAGAATGGGGGAATCCCGGATCTGAACCGACAGGAGGCCAGAATGTGGTTTTATTACCGGGCAGCGCGCTATATTGACTGTGGTTATGAGGCACTCCACATGGGACAGGTACATCTGTACACGGCAAATGACCGGGGGATGGTGAAGACACAGGAGCTTTTTGAGATGATACGCAGGTATGCCGCTGTCCATGGCAGGCGGCATAAGGTATTGCTGGATGCCCACACCCATGGGGTGAACCGGAGGGGAAAGCTGTTGTTTGACTATCATGCCATGCCATTTACCAGGGTGCCCCTTTTGGAACGGGAAGGTACCGATCTGGTGCTGGTCCGGGAGGGCTACAGTGAGGGAGGCCTGAACCCCAACGGCTGGTCAGCACAGGCGATGCCCTATCTGATGGAATACGACAACTGGGGTGGTCTGGCGGTGGATGACCCGGCCCGGTATTCCAGAGAAGAACTGGCCTTAAAGGATTGGTGGGGGTATGACCAGATTGCATGGTTTGCACATCAGAGCTTTGAAAAGCGGAATCATTTTCTGGAATATACTTACCGCTGGCTGGAAGTGAATAACGTGTGCGGTTTTTTTGAGATTCCCTTCCGGCGTATGCTGGGTGACGCACCGGTAACTATGGAGCGCGGGGACAGCGGAGCAAAAGATATCCAGACATTTTATCAAATCAACAAAAAGAGTTCTTCCTGCCCTATGGGCTTCGGCCAGGAGGATACAGTAAAGCGGCTGTGGCAGGAGGGGCACCGTCTGAGAGAACTGGCGGCCAATCCGGAGCAGCAGATTGCATATGGGGCGGAGGAGGTTTATGATCCGGAAACGGGAATCAAGCTTCCTGAAAAGGTGGTAGTTTACGGAAGTTTTCAGCCTTATGTGGGAGCTGTAAAAAATGATTCCAACAGCGAAGTGACCAGGATGTATTATATAGGAAATAATACATATACACTGAGTGTGGTGATTCCTTATGCGGGGACATACGATTTTGCCGTATCTACCTACGGGACACTGTCGGCAACCTACTGCGGGGACGGATATCCCAGAAGCGGAAGTTCCAATAAGGGGACTTTCACGGTGGAGAAAGACAACGCCGCAGTGCGTTTCCGCTTTGATTTTACCGACTGCGCAGTGGAGGTGGAGATTTTTGAATGACGCAGTGGAGGCGGAGATTTTTAAATGACGCAGTGGAGGCGAAGATTTTTGAATGACGCAGCGGAGGCGGAGATTTTTGAATGACGCAGTGAAAGATTGGATTTTTTTAAAATTGCGCGGTGCGGAAGGAAATTTTTTAAATACTGCAGTATAGGCAGACAGATTATGTATGGCTGCGAGAAGCAGGATTTGACAGTGTATCATTTTATGAGGAGGAAGACAGATGCATCAGTATCATTTTTGCCTGGGGGACAGCCTGGATAAGATTTTTCCGGGCAGGCCGCCAAAAGACCGGGAAAATCCCTTTCGTGCGGGATGCTTTGCGGGAGAGCGGACTGCATTTCAGATTGCTTATACAATAGATTACCATGATTCCCATATGCTGGAGGAGGACATACAGTTTGAAATAAAAACGCCTCCGGGAATGGAGGTTAAAGTATTCCGGGCAGCCCTGGTGCCCAGTGCCTACCCATGCAGCGGTCTGTCCGATGATGACTATCTGACAAAGGAACCGGGCATGTTTCCCGATGTGCTGGTACCGCTGCCTGCCAGTACCGTGCGGGCAGTGCCGGGACAGTGGAGAGCACTTTGGGTGCAGATATGTATTGACCGGGATATGAGACCCGGAAACTATGCGGTGACTGTCTCCGTATCGATAAAAGATGGGGAAATCCTGTGGAAAAGAGAAGCTGAAATCATGGTACATAGTGGAAAACTGCCGGTACAGCGGCTGATCCATACGGAGTGGCTCCATGCGGACTGTCTGGCGGATTATTATGGAGTCCCTGTCTTTTCCGAACAACATTGGCAGATTCTGAAGAAATTCGTCACTCTTGCAGCAGAGAGCGGAATCAATATGATTTTGACACCATTGTTTACACCACCCATGGATACTGCTGTGGGCGGAGAGCGGACTACCGTTCAGCTCGTAGATGCAGAGCTGACAGAAGAGGGGTGGAAATTCGGCTTTTCCAGGCTGGGAAGATGGATTTCTATGTGCCGGGAATGCGGCATTGTCTGGTTGGAAATGGCACCTTTATTTACCCAGTGGGGTGCCGCCGCGGCTCCGAAGATCATGGCTTTGAAGGAGGGCAGGCAGCAGCAGGTTTTTGGCTGGGATACGGATGCGGCAGGGGAGGAATACCGGGTTTTTCTGATGGAATTTCTGCCCCGGTTAAAGGCGTATCTGCAGAAAAAAGATGTGCTGGAGCATACTTGGTTTCATGTGTCCGACGAGCCGGGCATGAAAGATCTGGACAGCTACCGCAGCGCAGTACAGTGTATGAACAGTGGACTGGGAGACTGCAGGTTTTTGGATGCTTTGAGTGATTTTGAATTTTATCGTCTGGGACTGGTGGAGCACCCTGTGGTTGCCTCTGACCATTTGGAGCCATTTCTGGAAGCGGAAATTCCTGATTTGTGGACATATTACTGCTGTGTCCAGGGAGTGGATGTGAGCAACCGCTTTTTTGCCATGCCTTCAGAGAGAAATAGGATTTTGGGTATCCAGCTCTATCTGTACCGGATGCAGGGATTCCTTCAGTGGGGGTACAATTTTTACAATACCAGATTTTCGCTGCAGCACATTGATCCCTTTGCTGTGACAGACAGTGGTGAAAGTTTTCCGTCAGGAGACGCATTCCTTGTCTACCCCGGACCGGACGGGCATCCCTTTTCCTCAATCCGGCTGGAAGTTTTAAGAGATGCCATGGAGGACCTTCGGGCACTTGAGGCGCTGGAACAGTATACGTCACGGGATTCTGTGGAAGCGCTTATTCGTGAAACAGCGGGAATGGATATTACCTTTAAGAGGTATCCAAAGGAACATGATTTTTTGCTCCGGCTGAGGGGGAGAGTGAACCGGGAGATTTCCTTAAACGCAGAGAGGACGGCAGCCGGTTACTGCTCACACGTCACTGTCCCGCAAGGCAGCCCCCGGTAATGGAATCGTGTTTTGCAAAGAAACAGGTTGCTTATCCGGAGGCTTTCAGCTATAATCATATTACAGACAGGTAACTTCCATGTCATATTCCGCAGGAGGAAACATATGGCAAGGAAGAAATTTGAGGAACTGGATTTATGTGACCCGTTTTTATTTGCGGCAGCGCTGGAAGATGAGGTGATATGCCGTCTGATACTGGAGATGATACTCGGACGACCGATCGCGAAAATAAGAGTCCATGCAGAGCATACGATTTTGTACAGTTCTGATTTCAGAAGCGTACGGCTGGATATTTACGCAAGCGATGAAGTGCAGGTAGAATATGATATCGAAATGCAGAATGAGGACGAGCATAATCTGCCAAAGCGAAGCCGCTATTATCAGGGAGAGATGGACATCACATCCCTGAAACCGGGAGAAGATTTCAAAAGTCTGAGACCCTGCTTTATTATCTTTATCTGCACCTTTGACCCCTTCGGCAAAGGACTGTACCGGTATACGTTTGAAAATAAATGCCTGGAAACGGAGTTGTCTTTAGGTGATGAGGTGCAGAAAATCTTTCTGAACACAAAAGGGATACATACGGAAGGCGTTTCAGAAGAGCTGATACATTTACTGAAGTACATAGAAAACAGCACGGATACATGCGCAGCAGAGGCAAAAAATGCAACCATTCAGAAGATTCACAGCAGAATCAAGGAAATGAAAAAGAATCGGAATCTGGGGGTAAGGTATATGCAGATGGAAGAACTGCTGAAAAAGAGGGAGCAGGAAGGTGAGAGACGCTTTGGCGAATTAGCGCTTAAATTATTCGAGACCGGCAGAGAGAAAGAAATCATAGAAGCAGCCTCAAATCCAAAATTACGGCAGGCCTTATATCGGGAATTTGGCCTCTGATCTGAGCAATTCCAAACAAATCAAAATGTCTGCAGGCGAATGTCAATCATTCGCCTGTCAAAAAATTCTATTTATGTTCTATTAAAATTCTAATTAAAATCCAAAAAATCATGAATATGTCATGGAACCTGTCTGTATCAATCCAAGGTATAGAATAAAACCTTATATTTGCAAACTATATTTATAATTATGCAGATTAATCTTTTATAAAACATTTCGTATGCACATAAACCAAAAACAAAAGAATAAGCAGCGCAATAAAAGCCGCAAAAGCAGCCAGATGCGTGAGAATATCAAAAGCCAGATAAATGGTAGCAGCACCTGCAAGCAATACGCACAACCCACCAAACGCAATAGAACCCCCATCCCTGTGTTCCCGTCCCCATGATGCGTTTTTTTCTTCTCTCTAGAATTTCTCCAGTTGACACTATTTTTTCCACTCCCCCGTCTAGAATTCATCCAGGAAACCTACAATTTCTCAACTATAATTTTCCCTTCCCCCAATGTATAGTAAATATATACAAAACAGAACGCCAAAACCCCCGGCCGGCAGGGATTTTGACGGGATGAGAGGGAGGTATTCAATTGAAACAGAAGAAGAAAAAAGAAAAGATAAGCTTCTTCACCCGTGTCAAAACCAACAAAGAACTGTTGTTGCTCAGCCTTCCGGGAACCGCGTGGTTTTTCCTGTTTGCATATTTGCCGCTGTTTGGTATCCTGGTAGCTTTCAAGAAATTCCGTCTGACCGGAAGCAACTTTTTTACAAGTCTCTTAAGCAGTGAATTTGTAGGATTTGATAATTTCAAGTTCCTGTTTTCCAGCGGTGACGCCTGGATCATTTTGAGAAACACGGTTTTATACAATGCTGCATTCATCATCCTTGGTGTCGTGCTCCCTGTTATCGTGGCATTGATGTTAAATGAACTCCGCAACAAGGGCATGGCTAAAATCTATCAAAGCTCCATGTTTCTGCCCTACTTCCTGTCCTGGGTAGTTGTCAGCTACTGTGTATTCGCATTTTTAAACCCGGAAAAAGGTTATTTTAACTCTGTACTTGCACATTTTGGAATTGATGGAATCTCCTGGTATACCGAGAAATCCATGTGGCCTTTTATCATTATCTTCATGAGCCAGTGGAAGGGCGTCGGTTATAATACCGTCGTATACCTGGCATCCATCTGCGGCATCAACAAGACATACTATGAGGCAGCGGTCCTTGACGGAGCCAGCAAATGGCAGCAGATCAAATACATTACCCTGCCGCTGCTGAAACCGGTTATCACCATTCTGCTGATCATGGCAGTGGGTGGGATCTTCAAGTCGGATTTCGGTCTGTTCTATCAGCTTCCGCAGGATTCCGGTCCTTTATACCCGGTTACCAATGTACTTGACACTTATATTTTCCGTGCCCTGAAGACAAACGGAGAGCTGGGCATGAGTTCTGCGGCAGCGTTATTCCAGTCAACTGTGGGATTTATACTTATCATGATCGCCAACAAGCTTGTATCCAAGGTTGACAGCGAAAACGCACTATTTTAGGAAGGAGGTAAGGAGAATGTCTTCAAAAAGAGAAGAACGTAAAAAGGCAAAAATGATAGAGAAGATGGAGGCAGAGACTTGTGAATACAACAAGGTAAAAAAACCGACCAACGTAGTGCTGAATGTTTTACTTGCAGTTATGTCACTGATCAGTATTCTGCCGTTCATCTTTGTTGTCATCATATCACTGACAGATGAGCAGACCCTGGCAATGAACGGTTACCAGTTTGTACCGGAAAAGCTCAGTCTCTATGCATACCACTATATTATAAGCGCCGGAGAGAATATCCTGCGCAGTTACGGTGTCACAATTCTGGTCACAATTGCCGGAACCGTGATCGGCCTGTTCCTTACCGGAACCTATGCCTATGCGCTGTCCAGAAAAACCTATGCGTTTAAGAAATTTTTTACCACGGTCATCACCATACCCATGCTGTTTTCCGGTGGTATGGTAGCCAACTATCTGATTGTTACAAAGGTGCTGATGCTGAAGGATAGCATATGGGCGCTTATCCTGCCCCTGTGTCTGAACACCTTCAATGTCATTGTACTGAGAACCTTCTTTAAGACCACCATACCGGATTCTGTAGTGGAATCTGCCAAGATTGACGGTGCTTCTGAGTGGAGGCTGTTTTTCAAGATCGTCATCCCCATGGCAATGCCGGGACTGGCGACCATCGGGCTTTTCCTTACATTGGGCTACTGGAATGACTGGTTTAATGCTATGATGTATATAGACAGCCAGAACCTGATACCCCTTCAGTATCTGCTGATCAAGATTGAAAGTTCCATTGACTGGCTGGCCAGCAATAAGGCCATGATGGGCATCAATGGAATTCAGATAGCGCAGAACATGCCGAAAGAGACCATTAAAATGGCAATCGTTGTTATTTCAACCCTGCCAATCATCTTTGCTTACCCCTTCTTCCAGAGGTATTTTGTAAATGGTCTGACGATCGGTGCGGTGAAAGAGTAAGAAACGATGAAAGTGAAACATTTGAGGAGGAGAATAGAATGAAATATAGAATCGTAAAACGTGCCCTGGCAGTTTCCCTGGCAGCAGCAATGACAGCAGGAATGCTGTCCGGCTGCGGCAAGAAGACAGAGACAAATGAAAAGGGAGAGGAAGTTGTTGAACTTGTCTGGTATCAGGTGGGGGACGCACAGAAAGACGCACCTGACGTAATAGAAAAAGTCAATGAGTACACAGAGGAGAAAATCGGAGTCAAGATCCAAGTAAACAATGTGGCATGGGGCGATTACAACCAGAAAATGCAGGTGGTCATCAACACAGGTGATGACTGGGATATGTGCTTTACCTGTTCCTGGGCAAATGACTATCTGCAGAACGCCCAGAAGGGCGCCTTTCTGGAACTGGATGACCTTCTGAAAGAAGAAGGAAAAGAAATTTATGACACCATTGATGAGCGCTTCTGGGAAGCAGCAAAAGTAGGGGGCAAAACATACGGTGTGCCCAGCGAAAAAGAGATCGGAAGCTGCCCCATGTGGGTATTTACAAAAGAATACGTGGACAAATACAACATCCCGTATGAGGAGATCGAGACACTGGAGGATCTGGAACCATGGCTGAAGGTGATCAAAGAGAATGAGCCGGATGTGGTTCCGTTCTATCTCACAAAAGATTACTCAGCGCCTACCTACATGGATAAGATCCAGGACCCTGTCGGCATTGAATACGGCGATGATACCCTGACGGTTAAAAATGTATTTGAGACAGACAGGATGAAATCCACTCTGAAAACCATGAGAAAATATTATGAGGCAGGTTATATCAACAAGGACGCCGCAACCGCGACCGATGATAAATCCATCAAACGTTTTGTGACAAAAGGTGACGGACAGCCTTACGCAGAACTGACATGGGGCAAGGTTTTAGGTTATGAGGTGGTCGCCAGTCCCATCATGGATACCCAGGTAACCAACGCGTCTGCCCGCGGTGCTCTGACAGCCATCAACAAAAACTCTGCGCATCCGGAAAAGGCTATGGAATTCCTGAACCTGGTCAACACAGATGAATACCTGAGGAATCTCTTGAACTATGGTATTGAAGGCGTCCACTGGACAAAGGCAGAGCCCACAGCAGAAGAAAAGGCAGCGGCAGAGGGAAAAGATTATATTTATGACACAAAAGTAAAACTGGAACCGGCTGCAAACAAAGACTACGCAGTGCCGTATTGGGTACAGGGCGGATTATTTAACACTTATGTACTGGAGAATGAGCCCCTTGACAAATGGAACACATTTAAAGAATTCAATGATGCCTCCCAGGAAGCCCCGTCCTTTGGATTTGACTTCGATCTGGAATCGGTGAGCACCCAGGTGGCAGGCTTCAGAAATGTGCTGGATGAGTTTGGAAAATCCCTGTACACAGGAAGCGTGGACCCTGACGAATATCTGCCGAAACTCCAGGAAAAACTGGAGGCAACAGGTATCCAGGAAGTCATTGACGAGATGCAGAAACAGATTGACGAGTGGAAAGCCACAAAGTAAACAGACAGTCAGATTACCGGGTTACCTGATCATGCGGAAAGCTGTCAGGTGCCCGGAATCAGAAAGGGACAAAGTAGAGCGATGAAAAGATCCGAGATTAACGCGGCTTTAAAAGAGATGGAAGCCATGATCCAGAAACACGGTTTTGCCCTCCCTCCGTTCTGCGGTTTTACTCCAAAGGACTGGGAGCAGAAGGGCCATGCATACGACGAGATCCGTGACAATATGCTGGGGTGGGATATTACAGATTATGGACTGGGAAGATTTGATGAAGTGGGATTTTCCCTGATCACACTGCGAAACGGCAACCTGAAGAACAACAAATATACAAAGACATATGCGGAAAAGCTTCTCTATATCAGGGAAGGTCAGATGGCGCCCATGCATTTTCACTGGGATAAGATGGAGGATATTATCAACAGGGGCGGAGGAAATGTGCTGATTCGCGTCTACAACTCCACAGAGGACGGGCAGTTTGCGGATACGGATGTGACGGTAAACTGCGATGGCAGAGAATTTACGGTTCCTGCAGGGACACAGGTGAGGCTGCAGCCCGGGGAGAGCATTACGGTCTATCCCTATATGTACCATGATTTTGAGCTGGAGCCGGGAACTGGCCCTGTACTTTTGGGCGAAGTCTCCATGTGCAATGATGATGAGAACGACAACCGTTTCTATGAGCCCATCGGCAGATTCCCCGAGATTGAGGAGGATGAACCGCCGTACCGCCTGCTCTGCACGGAATATCCCAGAGCAGAAGGATGATCTGCAGGTAAAAAAGGAAAATAAGCGCCCGCTTACATTGAGCAGGGCGCTTATTTTGAAGCAATGGAAAAGACATAGTATCATATAAGGAGCAGGTTATGGAAATACAACATTTAGATACCCGTAACAAAATGCAGGAACACAGCAGAGCTGCGGAGCAAATGCAGGAACACAGCAGAGCTGCGGAGCAAATGCAGGAACACAGCAGAGCTGCGGAGCAAATGCAGAAATACAGCAGAGCTGTGGCGAGGATACAGAGCCCCTGCAGTACATCCGAAGAGCCAGACACACAACTCTGCACAGTATGGCAGATGCGTGAGCTTGGCAGCACTACCTGGCTGGATGCTGTTGTCCCGGGTACGGTATATACAGATTTACTTAGAAACGGCCGGATGGACAATCCGTTCTGGAAAGACAATGAGGACAGGATCTGTGCCCTCATGGAAAAAGATTATGAATACCGGTGCCGGTTTACTTTACTTCCGGGAATACTGGAAAATCACAGGGTTGTCCTTCATTTTGACGGTCTGGACACACTTGCAGACATTTATGTAAACCAGATACATACCGGTAAAGCTTTCAACATGCACCGAACCTGGGAATTTGATGTGAAGGGTATCCTGCAGGAAGGAGAAAATGAGATACGGGTGATCTTTCATTCCCCGCTGCAATACATTGCCAAAGCCCATAAAAAATACGGAAATATAGGAAATGACGATACATTTGAAGGTTTTATGCACCTCAGAAAAGCCCACTATATGTTTGGCTGGGACTGGGGCGCCCATCTTCCGGACGCAGGTATATTCCGCCCCGTCTCCCTTCTCGGCATCCGTGAAGCCAGAATCGACAGTGTATACATACAGCAGAATCATACACAGGGAAAGGTCCGCCTCTCCTTTCAGGTAGAAACCGAATGGTCTGCCGGAGTGATCTCAGAAGAATCACCACGCCCCTGCAGTCCCGAACTTACCTATACAGTCCACATGACAGAACCGGGCGGCAGGACCTGGATTCTGGAGGATTCCCCCCAAGAGCTGACCATTGACAACCCAAAACTATGGTGGGTCAACAACCTGGGCAGCCAGCCTCTCTACCACGTCTGCGTTACACTCCTGTATCAGGGACGTACACTGGATATATGGGAACAAAAAATCGGCCTTCGGCAGGTCACCATGCTGCGAAAGAAAGACCAGTGGGGCGAGAGCTTCGCTCATCAGTTAAACGGCAGGGCCATATTTGCCATGGGAGCAGATTATATCCCGGAGGACCATCTTCTGGGCAGGACCTGCAGGGAAAAGACAAGAAAACTGCTGGAAGCCTGCCGGGAGGCCAACTTCAACGTCATTCGTGTCTGGGGCGGAGGCTGCTACCCGGAAGACTGGTTCTATGAACTGTGCGATGAGATGGGATTTTTGGTCTGGCAGGATTTTATGTTTGCCTGTTCGGTCTATGAGCTGACCCCTGAGTTTGAGGAAAACATCCGGCGGGAATTTGCAGACAATATAAAGAGAATCCGGCATCACGCTTCCCTGGGTCTGTGGTGCGGCAACAATGAGATGGAAATGTTCGTGGATGAGAGGTGCTGGGTGACAAAACCGTCGGAGGTGAGAGATTACCTGTTCATGTATGAACGCATTCTCCCCGAAGTCCTGGCAAAATACGATCCCCAGACCTTTTACTGGCCGGCCAGCCCATCCTCGGGAGGTTCCTTTGACAATCCCAATGACCCGAACAGAGGCGATGTGCATTACTGGAAGGTCTGGCATGGCGGCCGTCCTTTCTCTGAGTACCGAAAACATTTTTTCCGTTATGCTTCTGAATTCGGTTTTCAGGCATTTCCCTTTAAAAAGACTCTGGAGCAGATCACGGACGATCCGGATGACTTTAACATTTTTTCCTATGTGATGGAAAAGCACCAAAGAAATTACGGTGCAAACGGAAAAATCATGAATTATCTGCAGCAGACCTACCGCTACCCCACAGAATTTACCACCCTTCTCTATGCCTCCCAGCTTCTCCAGGCAGATGCCATCCGCTATGGGGTGGAGCATTTTCGCAGAAACAGGGGAAGATGTATGGGAGCCGTGTACTGGCAGTTAAATGACTGCTGGCCTGTGGTATCCTGGTCCTCTGTTGATTACTGTGGCAGGTGGAAGGCACTTCACTATTATGCCAGGCGCTTTTTTGCCCCGGTGATGATCTCCTGCCGGGAGGAGGGCTGGATGACCCGGGAGGCCAATATGAACCGGCAGCATTTTACATTTGAAAAATCCATCCGTCTGAATGTGGTGAACGAGACCTTAAAAGACAGGCAGATCAAAGTCTGCTGGCAGCTCCGTGACAGTAAGGCAGCGGTTCTTCGCCGGGAGGAGCAGGTGATCACAGTGCCGGCTCTCACGGCAGTCTGGATGGATAAGACAGAGCTTCCGGATGTGGATGTCTTTGAACAATATGTCAGCTTCCAGGCTTTTGAAGTAAACTGCGGGACGCCGGAAAAAGAGGACAGCGCCGGGGCCCAAGCTCTGTCAGAGGGCACGGTTATCTTTTCCTATCCGAAATATTTCCGGTATGAGAATCCCCGTCTTACCTGGGAAATAGAGGGAAATAAGATCAGAGTCTCTGCGTCCGCCTATGCCAAGAGTGTGGAGATCCTCAATGAGACGGAAGACCTTATCCTCTCTGACAATTATTTTGATCTGAACGGAGATACCAAAGAGGTGGAGATCCTGTCCGGAAATGCAGATGCGCTCAGACTTCGCAGCGTATATGATATCCGTTAAGGCTTCTGCTTCACAAAATCTGTACCCGGCAGAGCGCTTCGTGATGCAGTACCTGGCGGGACAGCGGTGCGTAAACAGTAAGAGTTTATAAGCCTTTTAGAAAAAGTTCAGCCCAGCTTTATTTATGGATCAGCCGGTTTATGTTATAGTAAAGGGAGCGGGCAGACAGGGGGATGGTCTGCCTATATAAGGAGGACGGAGTATGACTAATGAACAATATTACGATTTAATTGTTCCCTATCAGGATGCGCTTAACCTTTTTAAGGCCAGGCTGGATGTGCTGAACCATTCCATGTATGGCAGTGCGTCTCATCCGATTCACAATATCCAGTCCAGAATCAAGCAGAAACAGAGTATTGAGGAGAAACTGGAGCGCATGGAACTGAGCGCCAGCTTTACAAATGCCAAGGAAAACCTTCAGGACATTGCAGGTGCCAGGGTAATCTGCTATTTTGAGAGAGACGTGGAGCTGCTGGCAGAGCAGTTAAAAAAACAGAGCGATCTCATATTGGTCAAAGAAAAAGATTACATTGCCAATCCGAAACAGAATGGTTACCGGAGCTATCACATGGTTCTGGGCATTCAGGTCTGCACCATTGACAGTACGGAATACTATCCGGTTGAAGTACAGATCAGAACCATTGGCATGGATTTCTGGGCCAGCATGGAGCACCGGGTGTGCTATAAACAGGAGCGTGAAGACAAAGAGGAGATTCAGAAGGAACTCCTCAGATATGCAAAAATTTTAAAAGAAATCGAAGAGGGATTTGAGCAGTACAATGACAGGCGCTGACGATTCTTCTGCTGAGGCAGATCTTAATATAAGCGGATCTGCCTCTTTTTTTATAATTTTTTCCAGCACATATTTTTCCCGTAACATTCTCATACTATCAGAAAGCTTCCAAATCAGGAAGCAGGAAAAAGGATGGTGAAAGTTATGGCAACTGCGGCGGAGCAGGAAAAACAGAAAAAAGCCAAAGAATATGAAAAATATGTAAAACAGGTGACACCCACCCACAGCCTGTTTAAAAACATGTGCCGTGCCTTTCTCTGCGGCGGCGCGATCTGTGTACTGGGGCAGGGAATCATGAACTTCTGCATGAGTCAGGGACTGGACAAGGAAATCAGCGGCGGCTGGACTTCCCTGATCCTGGTGCTTTTAAGTGTACTCTGTACAGGATTTAATATTTATCCGAAAATAGCCAAATGGGGCGGTGCCGGTACGCTGGTACCTATCACCGGTTTTGCCAATTCTGTGGCAGCACCGGCTATTGAATACCAGAAAGAGGGACAGGTATTTGGAATCGGATGCAAGATTTTTATCATAGCAGGTCCGGTTATCCTTTACGGTATACTGACCTCCGCGGCTTTGGGGGCTATCTATTACGTTCTTAAATTATGGGGGATTGTGGGATGACAGAAGTAAGAAAACAGACCATCGGCAAACAGAGCATTCAGTTTGAACATGCAGTTCATATTCTAAGCGGAGCCTCCATAGTGGGGAAAAAGGAAGGGGACGGCCCTCTGGGAAAATGTTTTGACGTGATAGGCGGGGAGGACGGTATGTTCGGGTGCCAGTCCTGGGAGGAGGCAGAGAGTGTCCTTCAAAAAGAAGCCGTCAGCATGGCAATCGGAAAGGCAGAGCTGGAGAACTGGCAGATCCGCACCATTTACGTGGGCGATCTTCTGGCACAGACCATTGCCTCCTCTTTTGGCATCATAGGGTTTGACACGCCTGTGTATGGGCTGTACGGCGCCTGCGCCACCATGGGGGAAGCGCTCTCTCTGTCCTCCATGTCCGTTGCCGCGGGATACGGTGACTATGTGGTGGCAGTGACATCCAGCCATTTCGGCAGCGCGGAGAAAGAATTCCGTTTTCCTCTCGGATACGGAAACCAGCGGCCTCTGTCCGCCACCTGGACAGTGACGGGAAGCGGAGCCTGCGTACTTGGAACAAAAGGCGGTAAGGCACGGATCACAGGGATCACTACAGGCAAGATCATTGATTTCGGACTTAAGGATTCTCTGAATATGGGGGCATGTATGGCTCCGGCTGCCTGTGATACCATTTACCAGAATATGATGGACTTTAACCGCATGCCTGAGGACTACGACAGGATCATCACAGGCGACCTGGGCGAGGTTGGGCAGCATATTCTCTTTGATATGATGAAAGAAAAGGGGTTTGATATTGAGAAACAGCATATGGACTGCGGCATTGAGATCTATGACAAGGAGTCCCAGGACACACATGCCGGTGGCAGCGGCTGTGGCTGTTCCGCTGTGACCTTTGCCTCCTATATCCTTCCCAAGATTGAGAAGGGGGAGTGGAAACGTGTTCTTTTTGTTCCCACAGGGGCATTATTGTCAAAGGTCAGCTACAACGAGGGGAAAAGTGTGCCCGGAATTGCGCAGGCTGTTGTGGTGGAGCATTGCTAAAACAGGATAACAGGAGGCAGTAAATATGGATTATATCAATGCATTTTGGGTAGGAGGGCTGATCTGTGCCCTGGTTCAGATACTTTTAGACAAGACAAAGCTGCTGCCGGGCCGTGTTATGGTGCTGCTGGTATGTACCGGAGCCGTACTGGGGTCTGTGGGCATTTACAACAAGCTCATGGATTTTGCCGGTGCAGGTGCCAGCGTCCCCCTTTTGGGATTCGGCAACCTGCTCTGGAAAGGTGTAAAAAAAGCCATCGGTGAGCAGGGCTTCATCGGCATCTTCATGGGAGGCTTCACATCCAGCGCCGTGGGAATCTCCGCAGCCCTCATTTTCGCCTATTTGGCCAGCCTTATTTTTAAACCAAAGATGAAAAACTAGTTCTATACAATTGATAGATTTAATAGTATAATGAAGAATAACGGCGAGCCCGGGAAGTAAGCCCGGGAAGCGAGCCGTTATTCGATACGGCTTGACTACAGTCAGGGCAGTACATTGAGAACTTTTTACTTAGGAGGAACCGCAAGTATGCTGCATGCATTTTCCCGTTCAGAAGGATTAATAGGAAAAGAGGGGCTGGAGATTCTTGCCGATTCCAAGGTCGCGGTGTTTGGCCTGGGCGGTGTGGGGTCTTATGTGGTTGAGGCGCTGGCAAGAGCCGGTGTGGGAAACCTGATTCTGGTGGACCACGATGAGGTTGCAGTGACCAACCTGAACAGACAGCTGGTGGCGCTGCGCTCTACGATCGGAAGGAAAAAGGTACAGGTTGCCAAAGAACGCATTGCAGATATCAATGAGGATGCAGTGGTCCATACCTATGAGACTTTTTTCTCAGCTGAGACAGCCGGTTTATTTGATTTTTCCAGCTATGACTATATTGTGGACGCAGTGGACACTGTCTCTGCCAAGATCCTTCTCATTGAGAAGGCAAAAGCCTGCAATAAGCCGGTCATATCCTGTATGGGAACCGGAAACAAACTGGACCCGTCCTGTTTTCAGATTGCGGATATTGCGAAGACCAGTGTGTGCCCTCTGGCAAAGGTCATGCGCACGGAATTGAAAAAGAGAAAAATAAAGAAGGTTAAGGTGCTTTTCTCCACGGAAATCGCGCCAAAAGAAAAAAAACGCCGGATGGGCCTGAAAGAAGAAAAGGTACAGACGGAAGAGACCAGGCCGTCCACAGGAAGGCCGGTGCCCTCCAGTATATCCTTTGTTCCGGGAGTTGCCGGACTGATGATCGCCGGAGAGGTGATAAAAGATTTAATCGGGATGAGACAGAAGACAGACAGAAAATAAAATGTTACTGTTCACTGCGTGCCCAGCAACACGCTTCGCGATGCACAGATATGGAGCATTCTGCTCCATATCGCGCTGGCTGCCTCGGGATTTTCATGCCTTCGGCCTGAAAACACCTCGGGGGATAGTGGCGTGTGAACAGTAACAATAAAATTTCTGTCTGAAACTGTTTTAGCTGTGTCATATTGGATTTCCATAATATTATCAAGCAAGAGGTAAGAAAGTGAATAAAAAAATAGAGAATGAGTTTTGTCAGTGTCTGGGCAGTGACAATGTCAATGTCTGTGAACCAATGAAAAAGCATACAACATTTCGCATTGGAGGGCCTGCGGAATACTACCTGCGTCCTCACAGCGTGGATGAACTGCGGAAGATTTTACATATCTGTAAAAGGGAGAATCTGCCGTTTTTCATTTTGGGCAATGGAAGTAATCTGCTTGTAAGTGATAAAGGGTACAATGGTGTTGTCATTCAGCTCTGGAAGAATATGAGTGACATAGAAGTGAACCACGACGTCATCAGGGCAAAGGCCGGAGCACTTCTCTCAAAAATCGCAGTGGTGGCTCTGGAGCACAGCCTGGCCGGATTTGCGTTTGCCAGCGGCATTCCCGGAACTCTGGGAGGCGCTGTAGTGATGAACGCAGGCGCTTACGGCGGGGAGATGAAGGATGTACTGGAGGAAGTCACCGTTATGGATGCGGACGGCAATGTGATCCGCCTGAAACGTGAGGAACTGAATCTGGGGTACCGGACAAGTATCGTAAAAGAAAAAGGATATATTGTGCTGGAGGCTGTCATCAGGCTGAACAAAGGTGAGGCATCCCATATTAAGGAGCAGATGGATGACTTCAAAGAGCGCCGTACCAGCAAACAGCCGCTGGATATGCCCAGTGCCGGAAGTACCTTCAAGCGGCCGGAGGGATATTTTGCAGGAAAACTGATCATGGATACAGGTCTGCGCGGCTTTCAGGTGGGCGGAGCGCAGATTTCCGAGAAGCACTGCGGTTTTGTTGTCAATACCGGAGATGCCACAGCGGAGGATGTGAAGAACCTGATAGAGGAAGTACAGAAGAGAGTCAGGGAGAAATTCGGCGTCACACTTGAGCCGGAAGTAAAATTCCTGGGTGAGTTTTGACATTAGCGGAGAGGATTCTATATGCGTTTTGTAATTGTGACAGGAATGTCAGGTGCCGGCAAGAGTACGGCCCTGAAAATGCTGGAAGACATGGAGTATTTTTGTGTGGATAATCTTCCCATACTCCTGATTGAGAAATTTGCACAGCTTGTGAAGGACGGAAGTTCCGGGGAGATAGAGCGTGTAGCCGTGGGTGTTGATATCAGGAGCGGCAAAGCTTTAAGTGAACTGGAACATGTTCTGGAGCGGCTGCGGCTGCCGGGATTCCAGCCGGAGATCCTCTTTTTGGATGCGGATGACAAGACACTGGTAAAGCGTTATAAGGAGACACGGCGCTCCCATCCCCTTTCCGGCAACGGAAGGGTGGATGAAGGGATTCAACTGGAACGCAGCAGGCTGGCTTTTTTGCGGGAATTTTCGGACTACATTCTGGATACCAGCCAGCTTCTCACCAGGGAGCTGAAAGAAGAACTGGAAAAGATCTTTGTGGAGAACCAGAAGTTCAAGAATCTGATGATCACAGTTCTGTCCTTTGGGTTCAAGTACGGAATCCCCGGTGATTCTGATCTGGTGTTTGACGTGAGGTTTCTGCCGAACCCTTATTATATAGAAGGAATGCGTTTTTTGAGCGGCAATGACAAGCCGGTCAGCGACTACGTCATGGGATTTGAGCTGGCACAGGAGTTCTCCGATAAACTGGAGGATATGCTGCGCTTTCTGATTCCCAACTACATATCCGAAGGCAAATCCCAGCTTGTGATCTCCATCGGATGTACAGGCGGCAAGCACCGCAGTGTGACGCTGGCCAATGAACTATACAGACGGCTGAAAAAGTCAGAAGAATACGGAATACGGATTGAACATAGAGATATAGAAAAGGATGCGAAGAAATGTCATTCTCCGGAAGCGTAAAACAGGAGCTGGAGCGCTGCATCAGCCCTGCCAGGCATTGCCAGATCGCAGAGCTTTCAGCTATTTTCAGCTTTTGCGGTGAGATACAGAGGACAGAGGAAGGCCAGACATTTCTCTGTTTTTCTACAGAAAATGAAAGTGTTATAAGAAAGTGCTTTACTTTATTGCAAAAAACATTTAAAATAGATAGAGAAATTTCTATAGATAAACGTTTAATAAAAAGAAACAACAGATTTGTGATTGAAGTACGAGGTCAGGAAGATACCGTAAGAATTCTGCAGGCAGCAAAGTATCTGACCGCAGACAGGCAGCCAATGCCCTGTGCCGCTCTTGTGAATCCTCTGGTTATTCAAAAGAACTGCTGCAGGAGGGCTTTTCTGCGGGGAGCATTTTTATGTGCAGGTTCTATCAGTGACCCGGAGAAATTTTATCATTTTGAAATCGTATGTTCCACATTGTCAAAAGCTCAGCAGCTTCAGGAACTGGTGCAATCCTTTGAGGTGGATGCTAAAGTTGTAAGCCGCAAGAAGCACGAAGTTGTTTATGTAAAAGAAGGCGCGCAGATCGTAGAAATTTTAGGCCTCATGGGGGCCAATGTATCTTTGATGAATCTTGAGAATGTCAGGATTCTGAAGGAAATGCGCAATAGCGTAAACCGCAAGGTTAACTGCGAAACGGCGAATATTAACAAGACTGTAAATGCTGCAGTAAAACAAATGGAGGATATAGCCTATATCCGTGATACCATTGGATTGGAGCGGCTTCCGGATAATTTGGAGGAGATTGCACAGATAAGGCTGGAATATCCACAGGCTTCTTTGAAAGAACTTGGCATGTTACTAGCACCGCCAGTGGGAAAGTCAGGAGTCAATCACAGACTGCGGAAAATCGGCAGCATAGCAGAGGAGCTCAGAGGGAACAAGGAGGAACAGATATGATCAGGAAACCAATTACCATCGGTATTTCAAACGGCCTGGAAGCAAGACCGATCGCATTACTCGTGCAGGTAGCCAGCCAGTATGCCAGCAATATCTATCTGGAGAGTCAGGAAAAGAAGGTAAATGCAAAGAGCATCATGGGTATGATGAGTTTGGGATTAGACGCTGGTGAGAGCGTGACTGTATCAGTTGAAGGCGAAGACGAAGTCGAAGCGATGAAAAGCATCGAAGAGTATTTGAGCAACAAATAAATATTGAACTTTTAAGGAAAAAGAGAGCAGATATGAAAGAGTGAGGCCGTCCTGGATGAGGGGCGGCCTTTTTAACGGCGCGCAGATTGCAGGAGATATAAAAAGATGGAGAGAGAAAAAAGTACCGGTATTATGAGGGTAAGGATGTTAGGGGGGTTTTCCATTACTTATGAGGGAGCGGCAGTGGTCTTTGACAGGAGGAGCCCGGCAAAATTTATCCAGTTATTTCAGCTTCTCATGCTGCACTTAAGGGAGGGGATAGATAAGGCGGAGCTGATCGATGCTCTTTACGGCAAGGATGGGGTGGAAAACGGGAACAGCAGTCTGAACAATACAATCTTCAGGCTCCGCAGACAGTTGAAAAAGGCAGGCATGCCGGAGGATGCGTACATTATTGTAAAGAAGGGGAAATGCCGGTGGAGTGAGAATATTAAGGCAGTGGTGGATATCCATCAAATGGAGGCAGCCATCGAGGAGGCCTGCATGGAAAGCGGGGAGAAGAAGGAAGAGCTTTTAAAGGAAGCCTGCAGTCTGTATAAAGGGGAATTTCTGCCATCCTCCGCAGCGGAAGCCTGGTCTGTCATAGCAGGCGTGAAGTACAGAGACTTATACTTTGACTGTATGCGGGAGTTGTTTTCCATTCTGAAAAACCGCGGAGCCTATGAGGATATACTTTACATCAGCTCCCATGCGGCCTCTATCTATCCCTATGAGGAGTGGCAGCTTTGGCGGATTGACAGCCTCCTTGCCCTGAACCGGCATAAAGAGGCACTGAAGGTCTATGAGGAGACCGCATCCCTGTATTTTAATGAGTTTGGCTTAAATCCGTCCGGGAAAATGCTGGAGCGCTTTCATGCCATGAGCAGTCAGATACAGGGGGTTCCCTCAGATATGTCGGAGATCCGCAGGGACTTAAGGGAGAAGACAAAGGGAAAAGGCGCTTATTTCTGCTCTCTGCCCAGTTTTATTGATACCTACAGGATTATGACGCGTATGATGGAGAGGACCGGGATGTCTGTATTTCTCATGCTGTGCACACTGACGGACAGTTTTGGAGTTCCCATTGAAAAAGAAGAGAAGATCAGTAAAGCAGCAGAAAAATTCCAGACAGCGGTGAAGCTGTCCCTGCGCCGCGGAGACTTATATACCAGATACAGCTCCTGTCAGTTTCTGGTCATGCTTCCGGGCATTACCCAGGAAAACTGTTTCCGTGTGGCGGAGCGCATCAGCCGTCTTTTTAAGGAGGCAGGGGGCGGCAGCAACAGAATCCGATGTTATATCAGTTCCCTGATCGATGTGACCGAGGACTTCGGGGGGCTTAAGCACGGGATCACCTTTCCGGACGGCTGGATGCGGCCATAAACATACAACTGAAAAACTTGTACCCTTCCTGTGAATACAACTTGTAAAGATAACCGTACAAGTTTTAAGATAAAGGAAACAGAAAACCTAACAGGAGGGCGATTTTAATGAAGACAGGCAGAAATTACAAGTTTTGGTTTGCAACAGGTTCTCAGGATCTGTACGGAGATGAGTGCCTCAGAAAAGTGGCTGAGCATTCCAGAATTATCGTAGAGGAATTAAATAAATCAGGAGTGCTTCCTTACGAAGTGGTTCTGAAACCAACTCTGATCACAAATGAGGTTATCAGAAAGACATTCAATGAGGCAAATGACGATGAGGACTGCGCAGGTGTCATCACATGGATGCACACCTTCTCACCGGCTAAGTCCTGGATTCTGGGACTGCAGGAGTACAGAAAACCCCTGATGCATCTGCATACACAGTTCAACCAGGAAATCCCATATGATACCATTGATATGGATTTTATGAATGAAAACCAGTCTGCCCACGGTGACAGAGAATATGGTCACATTGTGTCCCGCATGGGGATTGAGCGCAAAGTGGTAGTGGGCCATTGGAGCGATGAAAAAGTACAGAAAAAGATTGCGTCCTGGATGCGCACTGCAGTAGGTATTATGGAGAGCAGCCATATCCGTGTTATGAGAATTGCGGACAACATGAGAAATGTAGCTGTGACAGAAGGTGACAAGGTAGAGGCACAGATCAAGTTCGGATGGGAAATTGACGCTTATCCGGTAAATGAGATCGCAGAGGCAGTGGAAGCTGTGTCAAAGGGTGATACGGACGCTTTGGTGGAAGAGTATTACGATAAATATGAGATTCTTCTGGAAGGCAGAGATCCGGAAGAGTTCAAGCGTCACGTGGCAGTGCAGGCACAGATCGAAATCGGATTTGAGAGATTCCTGGAGGAGAAAAATTACCAGGCGATCGTAACACATTTCGGTGATCTGGGTTCCCTGAAACAGCTTCCGGGACTGGCTATTCAGAGGCTGATGGAAAAAGGTTACGGTTTCGGCGGAGAGGGTGACTGGAAGACTGCAGCTATGGTGCGTCTGATGAAGATCATGACAGCAGGTATGGAAGGTGCAAAGGGTACTTCCTTTATGGAGGATTATACATATAATCTGGTTCCGGGTAAGGAAGGAATTCTGCAGGCGCATATGCTGGAAGTGTGCCCGACTATTTCTGACGGTCCGATCAGCATTAAGGTGAATCCGCTGAGCATGGGAGACAGGGAAGACCCGGCGCGTCTTGTATTCACAGCTAAGACCGGTCCGGCCATCGCTGCATCTTTGATCGATCTGGGGAACAGGTTCCGTCTGATCATTAATGAGGTGGATTGTAAGAAGACAGAGAAGGCCATGCCGAAGCTGCCGGTGGCTACAGCGTTCTGGACACCGAAGCCGGATCTGGCTACAGGTGCGGAAGCCTGGATTCTGGCAGGAGGGGCGCATCATACGGCGTTCTCTTATGATATTACGGCTGAGCAGATGGGTGACTGGGCTGCGGCTATGGGGATTGAAGCGGTTTATATTGATGGGGATACGAAGATTCGCGGGTTTAAGAGGGATCTGCAGTTGGGAGAATTGGTGTTTAGGTAGGAATTTTGGTTAAGGGGGGACGGTGGATCTCCCGGGCGCTCCACTGAGACATCGCTCCCCCCCGAACCGGTTCCCCGCCTTCCCATCCACTGCTCCGCCTGGCGCTTTAGGACGGAAGCTTCTGTATGGAAAGTGGAAGAACAATGGTGAGTGGTTTTTTAAAAAAGAGATATGGCATTCGTCGGGTGATGGAATGCTGTATCTCTTTTTGCATGGGAGGAGAGAGGCATCAGGCGCGGGGGGTGAGTATTTTATGGGCGGTGATGATGAGGCCCAGGGAGGCCTCAGTCGCGGGGCGTGAGTATTTTACGGGCGGTGATGATGAGGCCCAGGGAGGCCTCAGTCGCGGGGCGTGAGTATTTTGCGGGCGGTGATGATGAGGCCAGGGGAGGCATCAGGCGCGGGAGCGTGAACGTTTTACGGCAGTGGTGATGAGGCCCAGTAGTAGGAAGAAAGCGGCGGCTGAGAAGTAGAAGATGGGGTAGTGGTCGGAGAGGCGCCAGGAGTCATTGGAGCCGATGAAGGCATCGATCCGGTTGTTGGTGCAGCGCTCTGCGGCGTAGAAGGCAAGGATGAAGTAGCCGGTTGTCAGGAATCCGTTAGCGTGTGTCAGGGTTTTGAGAAGGGCAGTGACTGCAAGTGCGGCCAGCCAGGCCAGGCTTACGGGGATGCCGAGTCTTGTTGTCCAGTATATGGGTTGGGGGAGGTAGAGATTGGCTGTGTATTCTATGATATAGAGGAAGGGAATCAGAAGTATGGCCAGGACCAGGTATGTGAAAAGGATACGGTGTTTCCCGCCGAATATGAGGGTATACAACATCAGATAGGCGTAGAGACAACTGGCTGCTGTCAGGAGGGACCAGCTAAACTGCCGGTCCAGGGCAAAGTTTACGATGAAACAGGTCAGGACAGCCAGGATAAACGGGGATGCCAGCAGGATGTTCCATAAATTTCTTTTTTTAGTCATTTGAGACCTCTTTTCTTGGTGTTGGGTGAATGGGGGTCAGGATACAATCCAATACGGAAAATAGGAGGAATCTGGGTACCTCCGGTTTTTCGGAGGAGACCAGCAGGTTCTGAAAGGCCAGTCCGTCAATGGCTCCTGTGATGAATTTAGCCAGCTCGGAAACCGGCAGGCAGGTCTGGAACTCCCCGTTTCGGATGCCTTCTTCCAGAACTGCAGTGATGAGGGCATTGTATTTTTCATAGCCGTTTTTGATCAGTGTCTTGACCATGTGGCTTTCGGAGTAGGATTCCAGATAGAATTTGATGGGAAAGACACACATCAGGGCAGCCTGTATGGTGTCCTCCTCCCCGAGAACGATCCTGCGGAGTTTTTCACAGGAACTCAGAGGGCTGCCGCTGATTTTTTCTATGTATCCGATATAGGTATCGTAAATGCTCCGGGCTATTTCATCGACCAGGGCATTTTTGTTTGGGAAATACCAGTAGATGGCAGCCTTTGTCAGACCAACTTTTTTCGCCACATCGGTCAGGCTGAACTCGGTCATGCTCCTCTTTACCATGATCTCGATGGCTGCCTGTATGATTCCCTGTTTCATTTTCTCATAGTTCTCCGGTACTTTTTTCCTTGCCATAAAACTGCCTTTCTGTAATTAATTAACCGTACGTTTAATTAATTATGGCACAGAATTTCTCCGGAGTCAAGTTTAGAATCCAAGTTCTCTGTGAAGACGTATTGCCATGAAGACAGTGATCACAGCAGAGATGACGTCTGCGGCCGGCTGTGCGTACAGGATTCCGCTGACACCTGCAAAGAGGGGAAGGAGCAGAATGAACGGCACAAAGCAGATGCCCTGTCTGCAGGCCCCCAGGATAAAGCCCTCTTTCCCTTTGCCAAGAGCCAGAAACAGTGAGGAGTACACCGTGTAGAAACCGAACAGCAGGAAGGACAGGCCGTTTGCGCTCAGGGCCCTGGCGCCGATTCTGACCATTTCCAGATCCCCCTTTGTAAACTGAGAGATGATATTCGCGGAGAACAGAGATGCCAATACCCCATAGATCACGCAGAAAACAGTGGACCAGATAATGGAGAGCCGTATGGCCTCGTGGAGACGCTCATATTTTTTTGCCCCGTAGCTGTATCCCGCAATGGGCTGGAAACCTTTCATAAAGCCAAAGACCATGAGGCTCCCCACAGAGATGATCCTTGTCACAGGCCCCATACCTGCAATGACAGAGTCCCCGTATTCCTTAGCCTGAAAATTAATGAGGGAGATGGAGAGACTTGTCAGAAGCTGGAATACCATAGTGGGAATACCGATCTTCAATATTTCAGACATGATCTCTTTGGAGAAACAGCACGCACGGATACGGAAACTGAAGATACTTTTTTTCCTGAGAATATAACCCAGGTATACCAGAGAAGAGACAATCTGGGAGATAGCCGTAGCAGCCGCAGCACCGGCCACACCAAAATCCAGAACATAGATAAAGACAGGGTCCAGAACAATATTCAGCACAGCGCCGGCAAGCAGCGTAAACATAGTGGTTTTCGCAGCCCCCTCACTGGTCACAAGATTATTCATTGTCACATTAAACACATTAAAAATGGAGAACACCACATAGATACGCGTATACTCCTCCGCATAAGGCAGAATACTTTCCGTTGCCCCCAGCATCTTCAAAAGGGGATGCAGAAAGACAACCGTACACAGAATCAACAGGGCACCAACCGCAATACTGCTGTACAGGGCCGTACTTGCCGCCTGATCTGCCGTTTTCCTGTCTCCCCTTCCCAAAAGCCGGGAGATATAAGAGGCAGCCCCGTTACCAAACAACAGCCCGAGACCCACCACAACCTGCCCAATGGGAAACGCCACAGAGATTGCCCCCATCTGACTCGTCCCCAGTCCGCCCACAAAATAAGCATCCACCAGATTATACAAGGCATTGATCATCATCCCGATCATTGTGGGAAGCCCCATTGCCAAAAGCGCCCTCCATACAGGTGCGCTGCCCAGCAGTTCCATTTTTTTATTTCCTTCACTCATAATCATGATTTCTGTAACGGTACCGTTACAAACTCCTTTCTTTTTGCTTGACAACAGTTATAAAATATAATACTATAAATTATAGTAAAAGCAAGTTGAGCTAAATAATACTATAATTTATAGTAACTGTCAAGAAAAATATAAAAAAGGAAGGTAACCACATGGCAACCATAGATTTAATCGTACTGGGAATTGTAAAAAAAGAGCCGCTAAGCGCATACGACATTCAAAAACTGGTAGAGTACCGAAACATATCCCGCTGGGTAAAGATCAGCACCCCCTCCATCTACAAGAAGGTGATTCAGCTTGAGAAAAAAGGCTACATCAGGAGCACCATGGTAAAAGAGGGAAACATGGCGGAAAAAGCCGTCTATTCCCTGACCGAAGCCGGCGAGCAGGAATTCAAAACCCTGATGCTGGGAATCTCCACCCAGCCCATCAACATCTTCCTGGACTTCAACGCTGTCATGGTAAACCTGGACAATCTCCCCCCCGAGACCCAGAAAATCTGCCTTGAAAACATTGCATCCGGCATAAAAACCCTAAAAACCAACCTGGAACAAAACATAACCGAAAAAACCTCCAACCCCCAAATTTCCGAAACCGCCAAAGCCGTCCTGCACCAGCAATACCTCCTGGCCCAATCCATAGAAACCTGGCTCTCCTCCGTAAAAACCAACCTGATCACAACAACCGCCCCCAGCCAAAACGATTCCATATAAATATTTTGCAAAGTTAAGGGAAAAAAGATGAAGTACCAAGAAAAGTAAGAATCCTAACAAAGTACGCGGTAAAACGCACCGAAGAAATGCATAAAAGACCCTAATTACTATAATAAACCCACACCCGCCCTCGCTCCCACGGCACGCTTCTCCGTCCCCTTTGAATCCCCCTGTCCGCCCTAATACTCCTGCCGAAACCAATACGTATAAAAATACCCAAACCCCAACCCCTCATACAACTTCCGTGCCCCCTCATTCCCTTCCACCACCTGAAGATACCCCTCCGTAGCCCCTTCATCAATCGCCGAATTCAATATAGACCTGCAAATAGACTCCCCCAAATGCTGCCTCCGATACCTTTCATCCACATGAATTGCATAAATCCCCACATAATCCCTGTCCAAAATCCCCAGCCCGGTCCCGATGATCCTCCCCCCATCATAAATAGACGCAAAGATAGTATCCTTAGGAATCGCCCGGTACATAGACGGCACAATCCTTCTGTGCACCTCATTCACAGTCCCCTTCAGTGAAAAAAGCCCATTCAGCCAATCCGGAGAAATCTCCCGGCTGAGAAACACCGGTCTTGCCGGCTTCTGCACCTTATACTTTTCCAGATCCATTGTCATCACCTCTGTGGTATGGGCAGTATGGTACCCCCGTTCCATAAGCTTCTGGTCAAAAGAGCTGTCCATCAGAGGATTGATCTTAAAGATGGTGGGAGTCCCCCATTTGGCATAAACCTCCTCACAGTACGCAATCTTATCCCTTAGTGGAATGGAAGAGAGACCAATCTGCTCCACACAGTTCGTCCTGTGGGTATAAAAATAAGAAAATCTGAGAATCCATCCGTCATAAATCTGCATCTGATGTGAGGGCCATGCATTCAGGGAAAGGTCCTCAATAATTTTAATCTTACTGTTCATCTGCGTTTCCGCCTTATCATAAAAGTTTTCTGTAGACAGCAGCCTGTATATCACTTCATTTATTATATATAGAATACACCCCAAAAGTCAAATATCTCCACCTTGGCACGGAAGAAAACATACTGTAAAATGAAGAAGTATCTCATAATGGGAAAATATCCCTAAAATCCGTACGGACATAAAACCACACATAAAAGCCAAAGGAGGAGAAGAGACCTATTTTGAATAAAAGACTGCAGAGACTGGGGATTGGCAGGCGTATGCTTGTGCTTCTTTTAGGTGTTTCCCTGGTCCCTATCATATTCGTTCTGCTGATTTCCTACAGACAGAGTGCCTCAACCATAACCAGGCAGACCGGGGAACTGATCGAAGCCAATCTGGAACAGTCATCCGGAAATGTGCAGAACTTTCTGGATACCTTTGAGAATCTCATACAGGACATCTACACAGACCAGACCTATGTGGACAATTTAAAGCCCATCAACATTTGGGACAGCAGCGGATTTTACCTGGCAAAACATAAGATAGAGGAAAATCTGCAGAACATTGTATACATAAACAAAAACATACTGGGCATTGCAGTCACCGGCATTTACGGTGATGTATGCTTCTACGACAGCATGACCCTGTCCGGCGCGGAGAGCTTCTGCTTTGACCTGGACAACATCAGAAACAATGAGATGGTAAAACAGGCCTATGCGGAGAAGCAGACCGTCTATTCCAGAACCTACCACAAGCTGGACACCAGATACGGGGAGAAAGACTATTTCTATGTGGCGCATCAGCTCACAGACTTCAACGATTATAAGGAGGGGCCTGTTGGGTGCATTTTATTGTGTGTGGATGAAAAAGCACTGTGTGATGTATATAAACAGGGCAGCACAAAATCCAATATTACATTTGTGGTGAACCGGTATGGTGATATTATCTCTTATCCGGAAGGCAATTACGGGGAAAGAAACATATTTGCCGGGGAGGAGAAAAAAGAGAGAAGCAAAGAAGAGATAGAGCAGGCAGCCCAGAAATTTGTGGAGAACAACCGGTACCCTCAGGGCGCAAGCCTGTCCGCCCGCAGCAAAGGGGTCCAGAACCAGACCTTTTATGTGGTAAATGTGCGGGACTTGAATTACGTGCTGAAGGACCTGCATAACCTGACCTTCCTGATTGTGCTGGTGGGGCTTTTGGCAGGGGTTATCTGCGTGCTTATTGCCGTCTCCTTCTCGAAAGACATGGACCGCTCTGTAAAGCCCATCTTAAATGCCATGGACAAGGCCAATGAGGGGAACATGGAGGTGCGCGTCCCGGAGGAGGGTATGGACGAGTTTGCCAGGATCGGCAGACACTTTAACAGTATGCTCAGCCAGATACGCACATCCAATGAGCAGGAAAAGGAGGCCCTGGTACGGGAAAAATACGCGGAGATAAAATCCCTGGAAGCCCAGATAAACCCACATTTTCTGTACAATACCCTGGATGCCATCAACTGGGTCGCCATCGACAGAAAAGAGTACAGCATCAGCAAAATGCTCACCAGCCTGGCACTGATCTTAAGATACAGCATTCACAAAAGCAATGAGATCGTGGAGATCCGGGATGAACTGGAATATCTGAAGCGGTATGTATACCTCCAGCAGCAGAGATTTGAATATTCCTTTATCTGTACTGTGGAGGCCGATGAGAATCTGATGAAGTGCAGAATCCACAAGCTGCTCATACAGCCTCTTCTGGAAAATACGCTGGTCCATGGTTTTCCGGGAAATACAGGTATGGATGAGATCAATATCCGCCTGACAAAGGCAGGAGAGCATAAAATATCCATAGTGGTGAAAGACAACGGAAAAGGCATGGAGGAGGGGCAGGCAGAATATTTCAATCATTTTGATTATAAGAAAGAGCGCATAGAATCCAGCATCGGTGTGCGCAATGTGATAACAAGGATCAAGCTTTATTACGGGGAGCAGGGGAGCTTTCACGTGGAGTCGAGCCAGGAAGGGACTGTTATAACCATTCTGATTCCCTATGAGTAGGAGGAACAATATGAAGATAATCGTAGTAGAGGATGAACCGAAGTCAAGAGAAGGGATCTTAAACATACTCGCCCGGGATACAGAGTATGAGGTGGCAGCAGTCTGCGGAAACGGAAAAGAAGGGCTGGAGGCAGTGAGAAAATACAGGCCGGACCTGGTCATCTCAGACATAAAGATGCCGGTCATGGGAGGTCTTGAGATGCTGGAAAAGATTCTGGAGGAAGGGATCGCGGTACAGGCTGTCCTTTTGACCGGATATTCGGAGTTTGAATACGCCAGGAGAGCACTGAAGCTGCAGGTGGTGGAGTATGTGCTGAAACCTCTGGAGGTGGATGATTTTCTGGAAGTGCTGCACAAGGCGGAGGGAAACATTGAGAAAAACCGGGTGGAAAAGGTCTCTGCGGAACAGCTTCTGTGGACCTATTTTACCGGAACGGATATAGACAGGCAGCAGGCAGAACCGATTCTCAGGGAAACTCTGCAGGTGGATGACCGAACACAGATTTCACTTTTTCTGATCTATCCGTGCAGTCTGGCAAATGAGACGGGGAGTGAACTCCAGAAGCACACCACAGAGCTTTTGGATTCCTTCTGCATGGAAAACTATTATGTAATGCCTCTGCCGAGACAGCAGGGGTTTTTAGTGATGCTGACAGATACGGAGAGAAATAAAAACCTGTTCAAGATCTTTAAGACCAGAATCTATCATTCTCTCTGCCAGATCACGGAATGCCACTGCAGCTACGGGACCCTTTACGGGCTTACCGGACTGGATGAGAAGCTTGAGGAGCTGAAAGACATGATGCAGTACGCATTTTCCCTGCCGGATGAAACCATACTGAGCAGGGAACTGGTGGAGTCCGCTGTGTACAGGGAACTGGAATATCCGGATTATCTGGAGCAGAGCATTTACCGGGAGATCCGCAGCGGGCGGTATGACAAGGTGCGCATGATCGGGGAGCAGTTCGCCAGGTATGTAATTGACAGCGAGGGAAGGCCTGCCTGCATCCGGGAGTATGTCCTCAGGTTTGCAGCCGGAATCCTCAGGGTGGCAGGGGAGACCAGAGGCAGCCTGGAAGCAGTGGATGATACCTCCTATATCATGGAGAATATAGCCAGGAGCACTTCAAAAAGAGAGGTGAGATATCAGTTTGAGAAGATCATGAACGCGGTTGCCAGCAGCAGGGACACCCTTGATATTACAGAGAATGGCATGATACTCAATGTGATTGACTTTATCCGCAGCAATTACCAGAGGGATATTACACTGTCCGAGGCAGCGGAGGGATGCTGTGTCACACCGGAATATTTAAGCCGCATTTTCTGCAGGGAGACCGGGGTGAATTTCACCTCCTTTCTGCAGAATTTCAGGGTCAGCACAGCCAAGCGCCTGCTTCTGTCCGGCAACTATAAGGTTTATGAGGTGGCTGAGATGGTGGGATTCCATGACCAGAAATATTTCGTGAAAGTCTTTAAAAAGCTCTGCGGTGTCACGCCCTCGGAATACAAAAGGGAGAATGCAAAATGAAGAAAAAAGGGTATTTTGCTGCCTTCCTTCTGTGTGTGTTGGCTGTGTCCGCCTTTCTCTTTTGGCCGGAGAAGGGAGAAAAAGAGGAATCGGAGGCGGAAGAGGTGCAGAAAAAGCAGATTTACGTGCTCTGCGCCTATGAGACAAAACTGCACCAGCAGATTTTGAAGGAAGTGGCAGAAAATTATTCCAGCCGCTCCGGCTGTGCCAAGGTGAACATGGAGTTCATCCCAAAGGAGAACTTTAAGAAAGAAATCTGTCTCCGCATGGATAACGGCAGAACGGCGGACCTGATCATATGTGATAACGGGATGATGCCTGCTCTCATTGATATGGGAGTGTTTGCCGATATTTCCGCGTATGTGGAAACATGCTGCCAGGACAGTATGAACTTTCAGAAGCTGTGGAACACCACCATGGATGACGGAAAATATTATGGCATTCCCTTTACCTGTGATCCTTATGTACTTTTTTACAACAGCGATGTGTTCAGGGAGAACGGGCTGTCAGCCCCGGAAGACTGGGACGGGCTTCTGGATACCTGCAGTGCACTGCAGGACAGCGTTGGGGACAAGTTCGGATTCGCGGCAAAGCGTCCTGAGGAAATCTACGCTTTCTACAGAGCACTGCTTTATGCCTGCGGAGGCAGTTTAAACACCATAGACCAGGAAGGCGGGATCAGGGCGGCCGGTATTCTGGAGGAGCTGAAGAGGAGCCGGTATGTAGGAAAGCAGACCATTAATCTCACGGAGGCGGATGTAGCCCGCTCTTTCGCTGAGGGGAAGGTGCTGATGATGGCAAACAGGCTCAGCGCCTCCACGATTCTCAGAAGCTCACGAATGGAATTTACAGCGGGTATCATACCGCTGCCGGGAGACGTGAGGGAATCTTTGATGCTCTCAGGGGAAAATATAGGGGTGACGGGTTATGCGGACCGGGAGGCTTACTGTTTTCTCACCTATCTCTATCGAGATGAGATTCAGGAGAGAATCTGCAATGTCATGGATACTCTGCCCGTAAAGGCTGCGGTGCCGTACCAGGCAAAGCGCGTGGGGCCGGACGAGGGGACAGAGTTTCTGGACCGTTATATTAACGAAGGATGGTGTGCAGAGACCAACAATTCCTGGTTTGAGATCGCGCAGCAGGTGTCAGAGAGTCTCTATGAACTGATGGAGGTCAGAGGCACCCCGCCGGAGGACACAGCACGGGAACTGCAGAACGCTGTGAAACTCATTATTATTAAAAAACGTTAAGGGTGGTCAAAAATGACCCCCTTTTTTAAATAAGTGGAATATACTGTACCGGAAAAAAATGGTATTCTTGTTTCATCAAAAAAACACGGAAAAGGAGAGAACGAGTATGAAGATGAAAAAAGTGATGGGCCTGTCTTTGGCAGTCGTGATGGCAGCAGGGCTTGCCGCCTGCGGCGGAGGAAGTGACAAGGAAGCCTCCACCGGAGGAAATGAGAAGAAAGAGGCAGACAGCGGTAAGAAGACCATTACCTTCTGCTTCAGGGATGACGGCCAGGGTGAGGACGGCGCTCTCTGGAAATGGATACAGAACGGATATGACACCTGGGATAAAAAAGATACGGTGGAGTTAAATATAGCCCCTATCGTGGCACAGGAGGGAGATTACTTTACAAAAGTGGCTCTTCAGCTTGCAGATAAGAAAACCTGCCCGGACCTGGTTTGTGAGGACACCTTCCAGCTTCCCAATGATGTGAGTGCAGGCTACCTGACAAAATTAGATGATTACGTGAAAGATTATGAGGACTGGAATACCTCCTACTATGAATCCATGAAAAAAGGCGTGACCGGCGCGGACGGTTCTGTATACGGTATTCCGTACTGTACAGATACAAGAGGACTGTGGTACAACAGAGACATTCTGGCACAGGCCGGTGTGATTAGCGAAGGACAGGACTGGGAGCCAAAGAACTGGAACGATATCCTGGATGCCTGCAAAGCGGTGAAGGAAAAATGTCCCGATGTAGTGCCCTTCTGGTGCAACTCCGGTGTGGCAACCGGTGAGGCAACTTCCATGCAGACATATGAGATGCTGCTCTACGGAACCGGAGAGAGACTGCTCTCCGATGATGATAAATGGATCGTGAAGAGCCAGGGTATTCTGGATTCCCTGAACTTTCTGCAGGATATCTATACCAACGGATACGGACCGGACCTCTCCCTTGTACTAAACGGACAGGCTTCCAATACATCTGCAAGAGAGTACCTGCCGGAGGGCAAGCTGGCAATCTCCCTTGACGGAAGCTGGATCACAGGAAACTGGACTGACACAGGGGCAGCACCGTGGCCGGAGGCTAAGGATGTACTGGGATTCGCATCCATGCCCACATCTGAGGGACAGGACCCGAAAACCATTACACTGGCAGGCGGCTGGGCATTATCTATTCCGGAAAATGCAGATGCCAAGGATGAGACCTTTGAATTCATCAAACATCTTATGGACCCGGAGGTTTACACCGATGCTGTTATTGCACAGGGAAATATTGCCACCAGACAGGATGTA
The DNA here is from genome assembly GCF_022867815.1 of Blautia sp. NSJ-175. Lineage (NCBI taxonomy): Bacteria > Bacillati > Bacillota > Clostridia > Lachnospirales > Lachnospiraceae > Blautia > Blautia sp. NSJ-175. Next base: position 28,577 of record NZ_JALIFQ010000009.1, on the reverse strand, counting down.
GCCGGTGACGAGACCTATTCCGCACAGCCCTTCAAACAGATTGCTACAGAGTTTCTGGAGAGCGCTGATTTCAGGCCGCAGAATGACAAATACTCCACTGTCACCACCAGCATCCAGACCATGGTGGAATCTGTGGTATCCGGTACCTCTCCGGAAGATGCCATGACACAGTACGCTACGGATGTGGCACGTGCCGTGGGCGATGACAATGTAACCGAGAAATAAAAGGCTGTCCGGAAAGATATTCCGGCAGGTTCAGCAACTGGGCGGCTTCGGCACCGTAAAGTGCCGCCGCCCATATTTTTTCACGATTGAAGGGAGGGCGCTTTATGGCAAGACCAAACCGTGCGGCTGTCATAAAAGATGAGGCGAAGAAATCTATCCTGCTGCTTCCGGCAGTGCTGCTGCTTTTATGCTTTTTTATCATACCGATCGTACTGACGGTATATTATTCCTTTACCAACCTGGCTCTCAGCGGAGCCAATGCAAAAAATGTGGAATTTATCGGATTTGAGAACTATAAGAGAATGCTCACAGACCCCAGCACCATGACCAGTATCAAAAACACACTGCTCTTTTTAGTGGGCAGCCTTCTGGGACAGAGTATCCTGGGATTTCTGATCGCATATTTCATGAAGGGAAAACCCAAGGGACTGCGAAGTGTTGTGGGACCCTGCATCCTGGCCGGATGGGTAATGCCGGAGATCGTGGTTGCCCTGTGCTGTATGGCATTTTTCAAGGACAACGGAACCATGAACATGATCCTGGGCGCTGTACACATACCGGCAGTATCCTGGCTGTTCAAGCATCCCATGATGACTGTTGTGATCGCCAATGTATGGCACGGCACCGCATTTTCCATGCTGAACTTCCAGTCAGCCCTTGACAATGTATCCGGAGATATTGAGGAGGCAGCCAGAGTGGACGGGGCCAACCGGTTCCAGACACTGATCCGCATTATTGTGCCCTGCATCAAGGATACCATTGCCACTAATACCATGCTGAATACCCTGTCTACCCTGGGCGTTTTCGGTCTGATCTATGCCATGACAGGAGGAGGTCCCGGTTCATCCACCACGACCCTTCCCATATTCATGTACAACCAGGGCTTAAAGGGGCTGCAGCTTGGATACGGTACCGCGATCGGTATGCTGATCTTGATCGTAGGCGCTGTGTGCAGTGTGATCTATACAAGAATTCTGAAGGACCAGTAAGGGAGGGAACGTAATGAGTGAAAAGATGGTAAAAACCCTGCATTGTGCATTTCTGGTGATCGTGGGGATTGTGTTTATCCTTCCGCTTCTGTGGGTAGTGATCGCGTCTCTGGATACCAATGCAGGTGAGGCTTTAAAATGGCCCGCGCAGTGGACTTTCAGCAATTACAGTGATGTGCTGACCAACTCGGATAACCTGCGGGGATTCGGCGTAGGTCTTGTTATTTCCTTTGCCCAGTCCCTGATCGTGGTGCTGATCTCAGGGCTTGCGGCTTATCCTTTATCCAGATATCATTTGAGCTACAAAAAAGGCTTTATGTATGTTATTCTGTTTATGACAGCACTTCCCATGATCGCGGTCACTGTGCCTGTATATAAAATTTTTCTGAGCGTAGGACTCCTGGACAGCATTCCGGGGCTGGTATTGTTTTTGTCAGCGTCATCTCTGCCCTACGGTATCTGGCTTATGAAGAATTTTATGGACGGAGTGCCGGTGGAGCTGGAGGAGGCTGCCTGGGTGGATGGTGCCACTACCATGAAGTCTATCCGTAAGATTGTGGCGCCTCTGATGTTTCCGGGAATCTGTGTGGTATTTATCTACACCTTCTCCGGAAGCTGGGGGAATTTCTTTATTCCCTACATATTGTTAAGTTCACCGGAGAAGATGCCGGCATCTGTTATGCTGTACCAGTTTTTCGGACAGCACGGTACCATCCAGTATGGTCCTCTTGCCGCATACTCCGCGATTTACGCACTGCCTTCCATCCTTCTGTACATTCTCTCACAGAACTATATGTCAAAAGGATTTACCATGGCGGGTGCAGCAAAAGGATAATGTGAAAACGGGAGGAATTTTTACATGGTGTTGATGAGAGAACGAATCGGCAAACTGCTGGAATACCTGCAGGAGCAGATCTATCCCAGATCCTGCGAGATTCAGGATTACAGAATGAAGAAGACAGAGGATACGTTCACGGATCTTGAGAACCTTGACACCTCCGACTGGGAGAGGCTTACAAGGGAGCAGCTCTGGGGAGGTCACAGGGAGTATTATTGGTTTGAGACAAAGGTGGTCATCCCTTCGGAGTTTGACGGGGAATGTGTGGTCTACGAACTGATGACAGGAAGAGAAGGGGAGTGGGATGCCACCAACCCGCAGTTTTCCATTTTCGTAGACGGAAAAAGGATCCAGGGTCTGGATGTGAACCACAGGGAGATCATCCTTACGGAAAATGCCTGTGCAGGACAGGAATACCGCATTATCCTGTCAGCCTTCACAGGTGACCAAAACTTTTCCCTCAGGCTCTGTTCAGCCATCAAGGTACTGGACAGAAAAACGGAGAAATATTTTTATGATTTATCTGTACCTTATGAGGTGGCAAGACTTCTGCCGGAGGATGACAGGGCATATCTGACCATCCTTAACTGCCTGAATGAATCCCTGAATCTGCTGGACTTCAGAAAAGAAGGCTCCGGGGAATACTATGAGAGTCTGGAAAAGGCACAGGAGTATATTACCAGGGAATTTTACGGCAAACACTGCGGGGACAGCGATGCTTATATCTACTGCGTGGGACATACCCACATAGACTGTGCATGGCTGTGGACACTTAAGGTGACAGAGGATAAAGCTGTGAGAAGCTTTTCCACGGTACTGGAGCTTATGCGCAGATATCCGGAATACATCTTCATGTCCAGCCAGCCCCAGCTCTACAAATATGTAAAGAAAAACGCGCCGGAAGTCTATGAGGAGATCAAGGAGCGGGTGAAGGAAGGCCGCTGGGAAGTGGAGGGCGGTATGTTCGTGGAAGCTGACTGCAACATTGCCTCCGGTGAGGCGCTGGTTCGTCAGTTCGTACACGGCAAACGCTTCTTCAGGGATGAGTTCGGAAAGGACAATGAGATCCTGTGGCTGCCTGATGTGTTCGGCTATTCCGCGGCTCTGCCTCAGATCATGGAAAAATGCGGTATCCGCTATTTCATGACCACAAAGATAAGCTGGAATGAATTCAATAAAATGCCCTGTGACACCTTTGAGTGGGAGGGCATTGACGGTACCAGGATACTGACGCATTTCGTGCCCACCAGGGACTACAACAAAGGCGCCGTGGAGGGCGGCTTTGAGACGGAGCACTTCACCACCTACAACGGATATATCAATCCGTCCCAGATGAAAGGGGCATGGAAGCGCTACAGCCAGAAATACTTAAACGACGAAGTTCTGTGCAGCTTCGGATACGGGGACGGAGGCGGCGGCCCCACAAAGGATATGCTGGAAAACCAGAGGCGTCTGGCAAAAGGGATCCCGGGCTGCCCGAAGACAGTCATGAGCACCTCACAGCAGTTCTTCCATGTGCTGGACAAAAAGGTGAGAGACCGAAAATATCTGCCCTCCTGGGTAGGGGAACTCTATCTGGAGTATCACAGAGGAACGTATACCTCTATGGCAAGGAATAAAAAATATAACCGCAGATCAGAATTTGCTTACCAGAATATGGAGCTGTACGGTATTTTGGGCGAGTACCTGCTGAAAGAAGCGTATCCGGACAAAGAGATCCATGAGGGCTGGGAGGTGATCCTGAGAAACCAGTTTCATGATATCCTTCCCGGATCTTCCATCAAAGAGGTTTACGATGACTCCAAAGAGGAGTACGAAGCAATTTTAAGCGCCAACCGGGAGTACACTGACAGAAGGCTGGGCAGTCTGGCAGAGCACGTGAATGCGCCGAAACACTCTGTCGTGGTTTACAACCCCAACAGCATGAACGCTGAGGAAGCGGTGTGCTTCCCGTGTCCGGAAGATATCTCATATCCTGCAGTGAAGACAGGGGAGGAATGCCTTCCCGTACAGAAGATGGCAGACGGCACCTGGATGTTTACCGCAAAGGATGTTCCAGCAAAAGGGTATAAAACCTTCCTGATAGAAGAGAAAGAGGAAGAATACGAATCAGAGATTCAGGTAACGGAAACCCATATGGAGAACGCGTTTTTCTCCATTGATCTGAACGAGAAGGGGCAGTTCATCAGCATCTATGACAAGAGAGCAGACCGGGAGCTTTTACCGGAAGGGAAAGCCGCCAATGTGCTCATGAGCTATGAGGACAGGCCCCACAATTATGACGCCTGGGATCTGAACAATTACTACACGGAAAAATCCTGGGAGATCGATGACGTGGCCGGGATAGAGGCAGCAGAGTGCGGCCCAGTTCGCGGGTGCCTGAAAATAACCAGGAATTATCTGGATTCCGTAATCAGTCAGTACATCTGCATTTATAAAGATACAGCCCGCATTGATATCAAAAATGAGATAGACTGGAGAGAACACCAGATTTTTGTGAAGGCTCTGTTCCCGGTGGATATCCACACCAGCGAGGCATCCTTTGAGATCCAGTACGGCAATGTGAAACGTCCTACCCATGCCAACACCTCATGGGATTTCGCAAAGTTCGAGGTTTGTGTACACAAGTGGATGGATGTGTCTGAGGACGGTTACGGCGTCAGCGTGTTAAATGACTGCAAGTACGGATGCAGCGTCCGGGACGGCGTGATCGGCATTTCCATGCTGAAGTCCGCCATATATCCCAATCCGGAGGCAGATAAAGAACACCATACCTTCACCTATTCCATCTACCCGCACCGGGGAAGCTGGAAGGAGGCGGGAACCGTAAACCAGGCATATCTGCTGAACAATCCTCTTGAGGCTGCCGTAAAGGCCAATGAGGGCGGCACACTGCCGGATGTCTATTCCTTTGTAACCTGCAGCCGTGAGAATGTGGTGGTTGAGGTTGTGAAAAAGGCGGAGGAAGAGGAGGCAGTCATTGTCAGACTCTACGAATGCTTTAACAGAAGGACAGAGGTTTCTCTGACCTTTGCGGAGGACATCAAGACAGTCTGCGAATGCGATATGCTGGAAGCGGATATGGAAGAACTGCAGCCTGACGGAAGAAAGGTATCCTTCAGGATGAAACCTTATGAGATCAAGACCCTGAAGCTTAAATTTTGATCCTATATAATAAGAAGAAATACACCCAGGCCGGAATCCTGGCAGACGGCGCCGCAGCAGGCGCCGCGCCGGATTTCCGGCCTGACTGCCTTTGGGTTACGGTTCACGCTTGCATTTCCATTCTCTGTGTAGTAAGCTTTAAAATAAGAAAAAGGCAGATGCCCGATAGGAAAGGTGGTTCATCAATTGACAGAAAATGCTTGGAAAAAATACGGAGACAAAAGTGAAATTTTTGCTTTCTGCGAAGCTTACAGGAAGTTTATATCTGACTGCAAGACAGAACGTGAATGTGTTGCGGAGATGGTAAAGAGAGCGAAGCAGGCCGGATTTCAGGATCTGAATGCTGTAGTGGATGCAGGAACAGAACTGAAGGCCGGGGATAAGGTCTATGCAGACAATATGGGAAAGGCACTGGCGCTCTTTGTAATAGGAGAGGAACCCATGGAAAAAGGAATGCGCATTCTGGGCGCCCACGTGGATTCCCCCAGACTTGACCTGAAACAGAATCCGCTCTATGAGGAGGGAGAACAGGCCCTCCTTGACACACATTATTACGGCGGTGTGAAGAAATACCAGTGGGTGACACTGCCCATGGCCCTGCACGGTGTGATCGTGAAAAAGGACGGCACAGTGCTCCCCATCGTCATCGGCGAGGATGCAGACGACCCGGTTGTGGGAATCTCAGACCTGCTGATCCACCTCTCAGGAAAACAGATGGAGAAGAACGCCAAGGAAGTGGTGGAAGGTGAGAACCTGAACGTGCTTGTAGGCAGCATTCCGCTGGAAGGCGCGGAGACAGAGGCAGTAAAAGCACAGATTCTTTCTATATTAAAGGAGAAGTATCAGGTGGAGGAAGAGGATTTCATCTCCGCTGAGCTGGAAGTGGTCCCTGCGGGAGCTGCCAGGGATTTTGGCCTGGACCGAAGTATGCTTATGGCATACGGTCATGATGACAGGGTGTGTGCATACCCCTCATTCGAGGCCATTGCCGCTGTGGATAAGGTGAAGTATACCTCCGTATGCCTCCTGGTAGATAAAGAGGAGATTGGCAGTGTGGGCGCCACGGGCATGCAGTCACGCTTTTTTGAGAATACCGTGGCAGAAGTGATGAATGCCTGCGGACAGTACAGCGAACTGCTGGTGCGCAGGGCTTTGAAAAACTCAAAAATGCTCTCCTCAGATGTAAGCGCGGCCTTTGATCCCAATTATCCGGAGGTGATGGAAAAGAAGAACTCCGCCTATCTGGGACATGGGATCACCTTCAACAAATATACCGGTTCCAGAGGAAAAAGCGGCTCCAACGATGCCAACCCTGAGTACATTGCTGAACTTCGCCGTGTTATGGATGAGAACAAGGTATCCTTCCAGACAGCGGAACTGGGCAAGGTGGACGCAGGCGGAGGCGGCACCATTGCCTACATTTTGGCCAATTATAATATGGAAGTCATTGACTGCGGTGTGCCTGTACTGAATATGCATTCTCCCTGGGAGATTGCCAGTAAAGTGGATATCTATGAGGCTTATCAGGGATATCTTGCGTTCCTCAGGAACTGCTGAGAAAATTTTTGCGATTTCCTATGTACATCTCTGCCGGAAAATGTTAATATAAAATATGCATGGACTTCAGCAAAAAATAAGCACGAGATTACGAAATGAGGAATACACACATGTCTAAGTTTTTGAAATTTATTGTGAATCTGGTTGTGATCTGCGCAATTCTTGTGGCAGCCGCCCTGCTCGTTCCTCCCTTTGCAGGGGTCAACACAGTCATGAATGACAACAGCAGTAAAGATACCAATCTCCCGGTGGGTTCTGTTGCCTACGGAAGAGAGATAGATGCCGCAAGCTTGAAAAAGGGCGATAAGATCATCTATACCAATAACAATAAGGCATATGTCTATAAAGTTACGGATATGGATTCCTCCGCAGGTTCATACAAGGTAAAAAGTGTGTATGACAAGAATGCGAAGGAGGAAACGGTCCAGTTAATCAATAATGCAGTAAAAGTCGTTGTGGTAGTTCCCTACATTGCGTATGCGGCCATTGCCCTGCAGAGCAAGGAAGGCCTGATCGTTGTGGGACTCGGTGTGATCTTTTTAATTATCCTTTTTATTCTGGCTGAGTTATGGCGTAAGGACGAGGCTGACGATGAGGACGACGAAGATGAGGATGAAGAGGCTTCGGATGAGGAGGACAGTGAGGACGACGAGGACGAAGATGACGACGAAGAAGAGAAGCTGAGCCGCAGGGAACGCAAGCGCCTCAAAAAAGAGGAGAAGCGCCGCAAAAAACTTGCCAAGAAGGGTCTTCTGGATGAGGAAGAAACAGAAGATGAGGAAGAGGAAGCTCCTGTTTTGGAAGCTGCCCCCGTACCGGAAAAGCAGCCTGATGAATATGACAGTGCTATGAAAGATGCCATGGCATCTATTGCAGAGAGTATTGCCAAGGTACAGAACGGAGAGATAGAAGCGCCTGATAAGGTACAGGAAACAATCGTGCCGCAGGAGACTGCAGAGATCATTCTCGGTATGGAGGATGCAGAGGAAACAGAGAGTTCCGATGCGTCTGCAGTGGAAATGGTTTCTGATGACAGCGCTGTTCAGGAGACAGCAGAGAAAGAAGCTGCGCAGCCACAGGAAGAGACGGCTGCACAGGAAGAGGTACAGCAGGAAGAGGAGATGGAATCTGAACCTGAGGAGGTGCCTGTAGTGGACAAGGAAGCTGTGCTGCCTGCTCCGTCTGTGACGGAACTGCTTTCTAAGGCGGAAGCGGCGGGGGAATCACCGGAAGTGATTGAGGATAAGGATAATGAGGTGACACTTCTGGATTATTCTAAGCTTATATAGGTGGAAAAAAGGGATGACGTTTTGGGGCGTTGTCCTTTTTTTTGTGTGTTGGCGGGAGGGGGACGGGATGGAGGGGGAGGGTGCAGTTTGCTTTTGGCAGCCAGCTTCGTTCCCCTTCAGCTAAGTACTTACAATAGAAAGTACGCTTCGCGAACTTCCTATTGTCATGAACTGCGACTAAGACGCTCCGGAAGAGCCGTCGCGCCTAAGTCTTAGTAGGTACTGGATCTTCAGGCTCTCTGCCGCAATGTCTGCCAAAAGCAAACTGCACCCTCCCCCTCCATCCCTGTTCTTCGCTCCGGGAGATAAAAAAACAGTGTCTCTTTCGCAGCATTCGTAACTCTACACCTAGCAGCCTTTATATTCCTCTACTCTGTTGAAATAAAGTGTTGAAAAAAGAGGTTGTCTGTATTATGATGGAAGTGTATTTTTGAAAAATTTGGGCGGAGAAAATATAGACGTGAAAAAAATAAAACGGAGAATAGGGACTGTTCTGAAGAGCCTTCTGGTTCTGGGGGTAGTTCTTTCGGGGGTTTTTGGGGCGTATGCAGAGACCGAAGGGCAGTGGGATAGCCGGGAGGGAAGTGCAGAGGTTTCTTTTGAACGTAGAAGCTTTCATTATAATAATGACTGTGTGATAAAAGAACGTTCCCAGGACAAGCTTCACAGGCAGGAAAAGAAAAGGGGACAGCTATTGTCCTGGGGGATTCCGGTGGGGGCAGTGTGTGCAGGGGAATGGCTGTGCACTAGGAAGGCAGGTATCTGCAGTGCGGCTGCGGAGGAACGTGAGAGGAGATATGATCGCTGGAAGAGGCGGGGGCCGCCGGTGTTTGTCTGAAATTGCAGGAGGATATAAAAACTTATATAGAAAATAATATTTCAGACAGGAGAATATAAATGAAAGAATCCCATAGAGACAAAATTGTAGTGATAGGTGCAGGTAATGTAGGAGAGGCGATTGCCTATACTTTGATGGTAAGGGTACAGGCAAATGATATTGTGTTGGTGGATTTAAATGAGGACAGGGCAGAAGGGGCAGCGCTGGATATTGCTCATGGCACAAGTTTTTTTAAACAGGTGTGGGTGAGAAAGGGCGGATATGAAGAGTGCGCCAATGCGCAGATCATAATCATTACGGCGGGGATTGCCAGAAAACCGGGACAGACACGGCTGGATCTTGCAAAGACAAATGTTTCCATTGTAAAAAGTATCACCCGGAATATTATGAAGTTTGCTGAAAATCCTCTGATCCTTGTGGTATCCAATCCTGCGGATGTGACAACTGCGGCAGTGTATAAAGAGTCGGGGCTGCCGTCAGGACGTGTTATCGGCAGCGGAACATCTCTGGATACAGCGCGTTTCCGATATATTTTGAGTGAGAAGCTGCATGTTAACGTGGAGGATATCAATGCCTATATTTTAGGAGAGCACGGTGACAGCCAGGTACCTATCTTCAGCTCCGCCAATATCGGGGGATTTCCGCTCTATGATTATGCACAGCAGGTGGGAATCACGCTGGATGAGGAGGAGATCGCACACAGGACAAAAGACGGCGGTGCAGAGGTGATCAAGCTGAAGGGAGCTACATTCTATGGAATTGCCATGGCGGTTTCCAATATCGTAGAGACAATCATGAAAGATGATGATGCCATACTTCCGGTGGCACATGTGCTGGATGAGAGCTTTGAGGAGTGGGCAGGCGTTGCGGTTTCCCTGCCCTGCAGAATCGGATGGGACGGAATCGAACAGACCCTGCGCATTCCTATGAATGAGAAAGAAAAGGCAGACATGGATAAATCCGTGGATATTCTGAGAGCGTTTACAGAACAGGTCATCGGATCGTAAGGACAGGTTGATAATCCCGCCTGCGGAGGCTGCCGGACAGTCAGGAGCAGCCGAGAAGCAACATATATCGGTAAGGATGGACAGCAGTATAGCGGCGCATCCCTTAAAAAAAGGCAGAGATGTGCCGCTGTTTTTGTGGTTTTTATCGGAAAAGTGCTGTGTACGGGAAAAAATGCAAACTTTTTTTAACAAAAAGAAAAAAATACCTTGCATTCTGGAAAAACATCCTGTATACTAACTAGTGCTGTGACATTGATAGCTGTGAAGCGTGAGGTTGCTGCCCAAGTGGCAGGTTTTCCGTGGAGCGAATGTCAAGTTAGGAAACTGACGACAAGTCACTGTACAAAATCTTGAAGACTTACCACGGGAATGTGGGAGTGTGTGAAACGTTAGATGACACACACGGGAATGTGTACAGTCGCCGCTTGTCGTACTACTTATAAGTGCGAAAAGGAGGAGACTTTTTTTATGGCAAGTCAGGTAATGAGAATCACATTAAAAGCTTACGATCATCAGTTAGTAGATGCATCCGCAAGCAAGATCATCGAGACTGTAAAGAAGAATGGAGCAACTGTTAGCGGACCGGTGCCGCTTCCCACTAAGAAGGAAGTAGTAACTATCCTGCGTGCGGTACACAAATACAAAGACTCCAGAGAGCAGTTCGAGCAGAGAACTCATAAGAGACTGATCGATATCATCACACCAACTCAGAAAACAGTTGATGCCCTGTCTCGTTTAGAGATGCCGGCCGGTGTTTACATTGATATCAAAATGAAACAGAAATAAGTCATGCTTAACGGGGCAGCCCGGTAAGATATGAGATTGTCCTTACAAGGTTGATATATAGTCTATATTGACTGTTTGTCTAGGATGATTGCACAACACAGTGTAATCCGCTGTAGATTCACAGGAGGTAAAGAAAAAATGAAGAAAGCGATTTTAGCTACCAAAGTCGGAATGACTCAAATCTTCAATGAAGACGGAGTTTTAACTCCCGTAACAGTGCTGCAGGCTGGTCCTTGTGTAGTAACACAGGTTAAGACACAGGATAATGACGGATACAGCGCAGTTCAGGTTGGTTTCGCAGACAAGAGAGAAAACCTTGTCAACAAACCGATGAAAGGACACTTTGACAAAGCTGGTGTTTCCTGCAAGAGATTTGTAAGAGAATTCAAATTAGACGGTGCTGAGGAGATGGCACTGGGCCAGGAAATCAAATGCGATGTTTTTGAAGCTGGCGATAAGATCGACGCTACTGCAATCAGCAAAGGTAAAGGATTCCAGGGCGCTATCAAGAGACACGGACAGTCCAGAGGACCTATGGCTCACGGTTCTAAATATCATCGTCATGCAGGTTCCAACGGTGCAGCATCAGATCCGAGTAAAGTATTCAAGGGCAAAAAGATGCCGGGCCAGATGGGAAATGTAAAAGTTACAGTTCAGAACCTGGAAGTTGTGAAAGTAGATACTGAGAACAACCTGCTTTTAGTTAAAGGAAGCGTTCCGGGACCGAAGAAATCCTTAGTAACAATCAAAGAATCTGTTAAAACCGTGAAATAAAGTTTTTCTGGGAAAGGAGGACCACACAGATGGCAAACGTATCTGTTTATAATATGGAAGGCAAAGAAGTTGGAACAATGGAATTAAACGATGCAGTGTTTGGCGTTGAGATCAACGACCATTTAGTGCATTTAGCTGTTGTTCGTCAGCTTGCAAATAAACGTCAGGGAACTCAGAAGGCGAAAACACGTTCTGAAGTGAGCGGCGGCGGAAGAAAACCGTGGAGACAGAAAGGAACCGGTCATGCTAGACAGGGTTCAACAAGATCTCCGCAGTGGACAGGCGGCGGTGTTGTATTCGCTCCGGTTCCGAGAGATTATGAAATCAAAATGAACAAGAAAGAAAGAAGAGCAGCTCTTAAATCCGCTCTGACAAGCAGAGTACAGGAGAACAAGCTCATCGTTCTTGATGACCTGAAATTAGATGAAGTAAAGACCAAGGCAATGCAGGCAGTTTTAAATAACCTGAATGTTTCCAAAGCAATGGTAGTACTGGCTGACAATGATCAGAACGTAGTATTATCCGCAAGAAACATCCCGGATGTGATCACAGCATTACCGAACACCATTAACGTATATGATGTTCTGAAATACAATACGGTAATCCTGACAAAATCTGCTGTAGCTTCAATTGAGGAGGTATACGCATAATGGCAAACGTACAGTATTATGATGTAATCCTGAAACCGGTTATTACCGAGAAGAGCATGGCTGCTATGGGCGAGAAGAAATATACTTTCTTAGTTCATCCGGAAGCAAACAAGACCATGATCAAAGAAGCTGTTGAGAAAATGTTCGAGGGAGCAAAAGTAAAAACTGTCAACACCATGAATTTAGATGGCAAGACAAAAAGACGCGGAATGACCTTCGGCAAAACAGCAAAAACCAAAAAAGCTGTTGTTACTTTAACAGAGGACAGCAAGGATATCGAAATCTTCGAGGGACTTTAATCAGCCCTTAACCAATAGTAACTAAGCGCAGTCAAGAAAAATTAATCCGATATTTGACTGCCGGCATGAAAACGCCAGGATGCGTTGTGAATAACAATGCTTGCGGCGTGGAGAATGAAAGGAGAGACAGAAATGGGAATTAAATCCTATAGTCCATATACACCTTCCAGAAGACACATGACAGGTTCTGATTTCTCTGAAATCACAACAGCAACACCTGAGAAGTCTCTGGTAGTGTCCTTAAATAAAAACGCTGGACGAAATAATCAAGGTAAAATTACAGTTAGGCACCGTGGTGGCGGCAGCAGAAGAAAATACAGAATCATCGACTTCAAGAGAAGAAAAGATGATATTCCCGGAACAGTAAAAACAATCGAGTACGATCCGAACAGAACTGCAAACATTGCATTAGTTGCATATGCAGATGGTGAGAAAGCATACATCCTTGCTCCGGAAGGATTAAAGGTTGGTATGAAGATCCAGAACGGTGCAAATGCCGAGGTTCGTGTAGGTAACTGCCTGCCTCTGTCTGAGATTCCGGTTGGTACTATGATCCACAACATTGAGCTGTATCCTGGAAAAGGCGGTCAGTTAGTTCGTTCCGCTGGAAACGGTGCACAGTTAATGGCAAAAGAAGGCAAATACGCAACCCTTCGTCTGCCGTCAGGTGAAATGAGAATGGTTCCGATTAACTGCCGCGCTTCTATCGGCGTAGTAGGTAACGGCGAGCACAGCCTTATCAATATTGGTAAAGCAGGACGTAAACGTCACATGGGTATCAGACCTACAGTTCGTGGTTCTGTTATGAACCCGAATGACCATCCGCACGGTGGTGGTGAAGGTAAGACCGGTATCGGCCGTCCGGGTCCGTGTACACCATGGGGCAAACCGGCTCTTGGCTTGAAGACAAGAAAGAAAAACAAACAGTCTAACAAGTATATCGTAAGAAGAAGAGATGGTAAAACATTAGCGAAATAAGGAGGTAAGGCTAAATGGCTCGTTCATTAAAAAAAGGACCGTTCGCAGATGAAAGCTTACTGAAAAAAGTAGACGCTCTGAATGCGGCTGGAAATAAAACAGTTATCAAAACCTGGTCACGTCGTTCTACAATCTTCCCGTCCTTCGTTGGACACACATTCGCTGTCCATGACGGAAGAAAACATGTGCCGGTATATGTAACAGAGGATATGGTTGGTCACAAACTCGGTGAGTTCGTTGCTACCAGAACCTACAGAGGACATGGCAAAGACGAGAAAAAATCAGGTGTTCGTTAATATTTTAGAAGGAGGCTTTTATCATGGCTAAAGGACATAGAAGTCAGATTAAAAGAGCAAGAAATGCTAATAAAGATACAAGACCGTCTGCGAAGATATCCTACGCTAGAATGTCCGTACAGAAAGCATGCTATGTACTGGATGTAATCCGTGGGAAAGACGTTCAGACTGCCCTTGGTATCCTGACATATAACCCAAGATACGCGTCAAGCGTAATCAAGAAATTACTGGAATCAGCAATCGCAAATGCTGAAAACAACAATGGTATGAACCCGGAAAACCTTTATATCGCTGAGTGCTACGCTAACAAAGCTCCGACTATGAAGAGAATCAAACCGAGAGCACAGGGCAGAGCTTACAGGATCGAAAAGAGAAACTGCCACGTTACCGTTGTGTTGGATGAGAGATAAGGAGGACAATCATGGGACAGAAAGTTAACCCACATGGACTGAGAGTCGGCGTTATCAAAGATTGGGATTCCAAATGGTACGCTGAAGGCGACTTCGCTGATAACTTAGTGGAAGATTATAACATCAGGACATTCCTGAAAAAGAAATTATACAGCGCAGGTGTTTCTAAGATTGAAATCGAGAGAGCATCTGACAGAGTAAAAGTGATCATCTATACTGCAAAACCGGGCGTTGTTATCGGTAAAGGCGGTTCTGAGATCGAAAAAGTGAAAGCTGAATTACAGAACTACACAAGCAAAAAACTGATCGTTGATATCAAAGAAGTAAAGAGACCGGACAAAGATGCTCAGTTAGTAGCTGAGAACATTGCATTACAGTTAGAGAACCGTATTTCCTTCCGTCGTGCCATGAAATCTACTATGCAGAGAACCATGAGAGCCGGAGCAAAAGGAATCAAGACTGCTGTATCAGGACGTCTTGGCGGTGCAGATATGGCACGTACAGAGTTCTACAGCGAGGGAAATATTCCGCTGCAGACACTTAGAGCAGATATCGATTACGGTTTCGCTGAAGCAGATACCACCTACGGCAAAGTTGGCGTTAAGGCATGGATCTACAATGGCGAGGTACTTCCAACTAAAGGAACTAAGGAAGGGAGCGATAAATAATTATGTTAATGCCTAAAAGAGTTAAACGTCGTAAACAATTCCGCGGATCCATGAAAGGAAAAGCATTAAGAGGAAATAAAATCAACTACGGTGAGTTCGGCTTAGTATCAACTGAGCCGTGCTGGATCAAATCCAACCAGATTGAGGCAGCCCGTGTTGCTATGACCCGTTACATCAAACGTGGTGGTAAAGTTTGGATCAAGATTTTCCCGGATAAACCAGTAACAGCAAAACCAGCAGAAACACGTATGGGTTCCGGTAAAGGTGCCTTAGAATACTGGGTAGCAGTTGTAAAGCCAGGCAGAGTAATGTTTGAAATCGCAGGTGTGCCGGAAGAGACAGCACGCGAAGCGCTGCGTCTTGCTATGCACAAGTTACCATGTAAATGTAAAATCGTTTCTCGTGCAGACTTAGAAGGCGGTGATAACAGTGAAAATTAAAAATTATGTAGAAGATTTAAAAACAAAATCAGCTGCAGAATTACAGGAAGAATTAGTAGCTGCTAAAAAGGAACTCTTCAATTTGAGATTTCAGAATGCAACCAATCAATTGGACAATACAAGCAGAATCAAAGAGGTTCGCAAAAATATTGCCAGAATTCAGACACTGATTGCCCAGAACAAGGCAAAAGCAGCAGAGTAATAAGGGAGGCATAACCGTGGAAAGAAATCTTAGAAAAACACGTGTTGGTAAAGTTACAAGCAATAAGATGGATAAAACCATCGTTGTAGCGATTGAAGACCACGTTAAACATCCTCTTTACAAAAAAATTGTGAAGAGAACATATAAATTAAAAGCGCATGATGAAGAAAACACATGCAATATCGGTGACACTGTAAAAGTTATGGAAACAAGACCTCTGTCCAAAGACAAGAGATGGAGACTTGTTGAAGTAGTTGAAAGAGCCAAATAATTCGTAAGGAGGAATCCAAGCATGATTCAACAGGAAAGTAGACTTAGAGTCGCTGACAATACAGGTGCAAAAGAAATCCTCTGCATCCGTGTTATGGGTGGTTCTACGAGAAGATATGCTAACATCGGTGATGTGATCGTTGCTACTGTCAAAGATGCAACACCAGGTGGTGTTGTTAAAAAAGGTGATGTTGTAAAAGCCGTTGTTGTTCGTACTAAAAAAGGCGCTCGTCGTAAAGACGGTTCCTACATCAAATTCGATGAGAACGCTGCAGTCATCATCAAGGATGACAAGACTCCGAGAGGAACCCGTATTTTTGGACCAGTAGCCAGAGAGCTTCGTGAGAAACAGTTTATGAAAATTGTTTCCTTAGCTCCCGAAGTATTATAGGAGGTAACCTGATGTCAACATTTAAGATTAAAAAAGGTGATACTGTTAAAGTGATCGCCGGTAAAGATAAAGACAAAGAAGGAAAAGTAATCTCTGTTAATCCGAAAAAAGGTGCTGTTCTGGTTGAAGGCGCAAACATGGTAACAAAGCACACAAAACCTTCCATGGCTAATCAGCAGGGCGGTATTGTTGAGAAGGAAGCTTGGCTGGATGTATCTAACGTTATGTTAGTACACGAAGGCAAAGCTACCAGAGTCGGCTTCAAGATGGAAGGCGACAAGAAAGTGCGTTTCGCCAAAGCTACAGGCAAAGTAATCGATTAATTAGAGAGGAGGCCATTTTAAAGTGAGCAGACTGAGAGAAGTATACAAAAATGAGATCGTAGACGCTATGGTCAAAAAGTTTGGTTATAAAAATATCATGGAAGTGCCGAAACTCGACAAAATCGTTGTGAACATGGGTGTAGGCGAAGCAAAGGAAAACGCAAAACTGTTAGATGCAGCTGTAGCTGACATGGAACTGATCACAGGTCAGAAAGCTGTAACAACAAAAGCAAAAAACTCCATTGCTAACTTCAAACTCCGTGAAGGCATGCCGATCGGTTGTAAAGTAACTCTGAGAGGCGAAAAAATGTATGAATTTGCTGATCGCCTTATCAACTTAGCACTGCCTCGAGTACGTGACTTCCGCGGCGTTAACCCTAACGCATTTGATGGAAGAGGTAACTATGCACTCGGTATCAAAGAGCAGTTAATTTTCCCGGAAGTGGAATACGATAAAGTCGATAAAGTAAGAGGTATGGACATCATTTTCGTTACAACTGCTAAAACAGACGAAGAAGCCCGCGAATTATTGACATTATTTAACATGCCATTTGCAAAGTAATTATAGGAGGGAAAATTCATGGCTAAAACAGCAATGAAATTAAAACAGCAGCGTAAACAGAAATTCTCTTCAAGAGAATACAATCGTTGCAGAATTTGTGGCCGTCCACATGCTTACTTGAGAAAATACGGAATCTGCAGAATCTGCTTCCGTGAATTAGCATACAAAGGCCAGATTCCGGGAGTGAAAAAAGCTTCCTGGTAGGCATTGAATATTTAGCGAGCGCAAGCCGCGGACTAAAAGTATCTAATCAGTTCATCCGCCTGGGCGGATATGGGATAAAGAATAGAAGGAGGAAACTCTAATGACAATGAGCGATCCAATTGCAGATATGCTTACAAGAATCCGTAATGCAAATACTGCAAAACATGATACAGTAGATGTTCCGGCATCTAAAATGAAACTTGCTATTGCCGATATCCTGGTAAAAGAGGGATATATCGCAAAATACGACGTTCTGGAAGACGGCGCATTCAAGACCATCCGTATCACCTTAAAATACGGTGCAGACAAGAATGAAAAGATCATTACAGGCCTGAAAAGAATTTCCAAACCGGGCTTACGTGTATACGCAGGCAGCCAGGAGATTCCGAGAGTTCTGGGCGGACTGGGTATTGCAATCCTGTCCACAAACCAGGGTGTTATCACAGATAAAGAAGCAAGAAAGCTGCACGTTGGCGGCGAGGTATTAGCATTCGTATGGTAGGCTGAAAGCAACTTAGTGAAGTCGAGCCGTAAGGCGAAAACTGAACTTAGTGCGAAGCCGTTCGCGAACCTTAACGAATCCGAGCCGCAGGCGACAGATGAGTTTAGTTGAGCGAACATACCCCTTCTTTACGGAACGGGGATACTGTGTAGATAGAGATACTGAAAACAGAAGGGAACCATAATAGGCCCTTCCGAAAATTTAAGTAAGGAGGATAACAGGTATGTCACGTATTGGAAGACAGCCAGTAGCTGTTCCGGCAGGCGTAGAAGTTAAAATTGCTGAGAACAATTTTGTGACCGTAAAAGGCGCAAAGGGAACACTTGAGAAAGCGTTACCGACAGAGATGTCAATCAAATTAGAGGATGGTCAGGTAGTCGTTACAAGACCAAATGATTTAAAGAAAATGAAATCTTTACACGGTTTAACAAGAACACTGATCCAGAACATGGTGATCGGTGTAAGCCAGGGATATGAAAAAACTCTGGAAGTTAACG
The DNA here is from genome assembly GCF_022867815.1 of Blautia sp. NSJ-175. Lineage (NCBI taxonomy): Bacteria > Bacillati > Bacillota > Clostridia > Lachnospirales > Lachnospiraceae > Blautia > Blautia sp. NSJ-175. Next base: position 10,417 of record NZ_JALIFQ010000009.1, on the reverse strand, counting down.
GTGTAGGTTATAAAGCTGCAAAACAGGGTAAGAAACTGGTTCTCTCCTTAGGATACTCACATCCGGTAGAGATGGAAGACCCAGAAGGACTGGAATCTTCTGTAGATGGTAATAAAATCATCGTAAAAGGAATCGATAAAGAAAAAGTTGGCCAGTACGCTGCTGAAATCAGAGATAAGAGAAGACCGGAGCCATACAAAGGTAAAGGTATTAAGTATGCTGATGAAGTTATCAGACGTAAAGTTGGTAAAACTGGTAAGAAATAATTAAGGAGAGTGTAAAAATGGTTAGTAAAGTATCAAGAGCGAAAGTTCGCGCAAAAAAACATAGAAGATTACGTAATCATCTGAGCGGCACCGCTACAACTCCACGTTTAGCAGTTTTCCGCAGCAATAATCATATGTATGCTCAAATTATTGACGATACCGTTGGAAAAACTCTGGTTTCCGCTTCTACCACTCAGAAAGAGGTAAAAGCTGAATTGGAAAAAACCAATAACGTTGATGCTGCAGCATATTTAGGAACTGTGATCGGTAAGAAAGCTATCGAAGCAGGCATCAAAGAGGTTGTCTTTGACAGAGGCGGCTTTATATATCACGGAAAAATTCAGGCATTAGCAGACGCAGCACGTGAAGCTGGGTTAGAATTCTAATAAGGGAGGAAATGAACACATGAAACGTTCTATCATTGATGCTAGTCAGTTAGAATTAGAAGAAAAAGTAGTGTCAATCAAGCGTGTAACAAAGGTTGTTAAAGGTGGTCGTAACTTCCGTTTCACAGCTTTAGTTGTTGTAGGTGACGGCAATGGTCACGTAGGCGCTGGATTAGGAAAGGCAGCCGAGATTCCCGAAGCTATCCGCAAGGGAAAAGAGGATGCTATGAAGAAACTTGTTACAGTAGCAAGAGACGAAAACGGAAGTATTACCCATGACTTCATCGGAAAATTTGGAAGCGCTGAGATGCTGCTGAAGAAAGCTCCGGAAGGTACCGGTGTTATCGCCGGCGGCCCGGCCCGTGCGGTAATCGAGCTTGCAGGTATCAAAAACATCCGTACAAAATGTATGGGTTCCCGTAACAAACAGAACGTAGTTCTGGCTACCATCGCAGGTTTAAGTCAGTTAAAGACTCCGGAAGAAGTAGCAAAACTTCGTGGAAAATCTGTTGACGAGATTTTTGCGTAGGAGGATTGAAAAATGGCAGATAAATTAAGAATCACTCTGGTGAAATCTACAATCGGTGCTGTTCCGAAAAACAGAAAAACAGTAGAAGCTTTAGGTTTAAGAAAACTGAACAAGACAGTGGAAATGCCTGACAATGCAGCCGTTCGCGGTATGATCCAGCAGGTAAGACACTTAGTGAAAGTAGAAGAAATCTAATCATTGAAGAAGGAGGTGCAGTCATGGATTTATCAAATTTAAAACCAGCTGAAGGCTCCAGACAGAGCGATAACTTCAGAAGAGGCCGTGGCCACGGTTCAGGAAACGGTAAGACCGCAGGTAAAGGCCATAAAGGACAGAAAGCCCGTTCCGGAGCTAAGAGACCGGGATTTGAAGGTGGACAGATGCCTTTATACAGAAGACTTCCTAAGAGAGGCTTCAAATGCAGAAACTCTAAAGACATCGTAGCGATCAATGTCAGCGAGTTAAACAGATTCGAGGATGGAGCAGAGGTAACACCGGCAGCTTTACTGGCATCCGGAGCTATTTCCCGTCTTGGCGACGGCGTTAAAATCCTCGGAAGTGGTGAAATCACAAAGAAGGTTAACTTAAAGGTTAACGCTGTAAGCGAAACCGCTAAAACTAAAATCGAAGCTGCAGGTGGAACAGTCGAGGTGATTTAATGCTTGAGACTCTTAGGAACGCTTTTAAAATAAAAGATGTAAGACGTCGAATTTACTATGTATTGTTAATGCTGGTTGTTGTCCGGATTGGCTCTCAGCTGCCAATTCCGGGCGTAGACAGGGACTTTTTTAAGAACCTGTTTGCAAGCCAGTCTAATGATGCGTTCAATTTCTTCAATGCATTTACAGGCGGTTCATTTGAACAGATGTCTATCTTTGCGTTGAGTATTACGCCATATATCACATCATCTATCATCATTCAGCTTCTGACAATTGCAATTCCCAAATTGGAAGAAATGCAGCGTGACGGTGAGGAGGGCAGGAAGAAAATGACTGCCATCACCCGTTATCTGACTGTAGGTCTGGCTCTGTTCCAGTCTGTAGCCATGGTGATCGGCTTCGGTAACCGCGGCTGGCTGACAGAGATGAACTTCACCAGCATTGTTGTTGCAGTAGTGACCTTAACCGGCGGTTCTGCAATGCTGATGTGGATCGGTGAACAGATCACTGAAAAAGGTGTGGGAAATGGTATCTCTATCGTCCTGATGATCAACATTGTATCCAGGATTCCAAGCGACCTGGCTTCCCTGTTCGAGAAATTCGTAAAAGGGAAAACCATCGCAAGAGGCGGCCTGGCAGCTATCATTATCATGGCAATCATTATAGTGGTAGTGGTACTTGTACTTATCCTGAACGGTGGAGAGCGGAAGATTCCGGTCCAGTATTCCAAGAAGATGGTAGGAAGAAAAATGATGGGCGGACAGTCCAGTGCGATTCCTCTGAAGGTGAACACTGCAGGTGTTATTCCCATTATCTTCGCATCCTCCCTTATGTCTTTCCCGGTAGTCATCGCGAGCTTCCTGGGTAAAGGCGGCGGTACAGGAATCGGAAGCAAGATTTTAAAAGGTCTGACTTCAAGCAACTGGTTCAACCCGAATGAGCCTCTTTATTCCATTGGTCTGGTTGTTTACATCGTACTTGTTATTTTCTTTGCTTATTTCTATACATCCATCACCTTCAACCCGATGGAAGTTGCGGATAATATGAAAAAACAGGGCGGTTTCATTCCGGGTATCCGTCCGGGTAAACCGACACAGGAATATCTGGAAAAAATCTTAAGTTACATTATCTTCATCGGTGCCACAGGTCTGGTCATTGTTGCCGTTATCCCATTCTTCTTTAATGGTGTGTTCGGTGCAAATGTTTCTTTCGGCGGTACATCCATCATCATCGTGGTGGGCGTTGTCCTGGAGACGATCAAGCAGGTTGAGTCCCGTATGCTGGTTCGTAACTACAAGGGATTTTTAAGTGAATAAGCTTATATGATTTAAGTGTACCCACTTTTGTGGGTGCACTAAAATGCTATATAAGGACACACACCCTGATTGGGGTCTGGGCAGCGATCCGTGGGCTATGATTCCGCGCTTATACTTTAAGGCGGAATGCGGATTGAAATACGAAAGGGGAAGAGAAGTATGAAGATTATTATGTTAGGCGCACCGGGGGCAGGAAAAGGAACACAGGCGAAGAAAATTGCGGAGAAGTATCAGATTCCGCATATCTCCACAGGTGATATTTTCCGTGCCAACATCAAGAACGGAACAGAGCTGGGTAAAAAGGCTAAGACCTATATGGATCAGGGCCTGCTGGTTCCGGATGAATTAGTAGTGGACCTGGTAGTGGACAGAGTGGCACAGGATGACTGTGAAAATGGTTATGTGCTGGATGGATTCCCCAGAACAATTCCCCAGGCAGAGAGCCTGGACGCAGCGCTGGCTAAAATGGGTCAGAAGGTGGATTTTGCCATTGACGTGGATGTTCCGGATGAGAACATTGTAAACCGTATGTCCGGCAGAAGAGCGTGTGTAGGATGCGGCGCTACTTACCATATCAAGTACAATCCTCCGAAAACAGAGGATGTATGTGATATCTGCGGTGAGAAACTGATTCTGAGAGATGATGATCAGCCGGAGACTGTTTTAAAACGTCTCACAGTATATCATGACCAGACACAGCCCCTGATTGACTACTATACCAAGTCCGGTATATTAAAACAGGTTGACGGAACCGTCGATATGGAAGATGTGTTCCAGGCAATCGTCAAAATATTAGGAGCGTAAAAAATGTCAGTATCGATAAAAACTGCCAATGAAATTGAACTTATGAGGGAGGCCGGAAGGCTTCTGGAGAAGGTACACGACGAGCTGAGGGATTTTATCCGTCCGGGTATTTCTACCCTCGACATTGACCAGTATGGAGAAAAGCTTATCCGTCAGATGGGCTGTATACCGAATTTCCTGAACTATAATGGATATCCGGCATCTATCTGTGTCTCTGTCAACGATGAGGTGGTACACGGAATTCCGCGTAAGGACCACATTCTCCAGGATGGGGATATTGTGAGTCTGGACGCCGGGCTGATCTACAAAGGATATCATTCAGACGCGGCACGTACCCATGCGGTGGGTGAGATCGCGCCGGAGGCGCAGAAACTCATTGATGTGACCAGACAGAGTTTCTTTGAAGGAATCAAGTATGCCAGGGCAGGACAGCATTTATATGAAATCTCCGCAGCCATCGGTGCATATGCAGAGAAGTTCGGATACGGTGTAGTCAGGGATTTGGTCGGACATGGAATCGGCACAAGCCTGCACGAAGACCCGCAGATACCGAATTTCCGTCAGAAGCGCAGAGGGCTGAGACTTCAGGCAGGTATGACTCTTGCGATTGAACCGATGATTAATGAAGGCAGAGCCGATGTGGTTTGGCTGGATGATGACTGGACCGTGGTGACAGAAGATGGTTCTCTGTCAGCCCACTATGAAAATACCATTCTCATCACAGACGGCGATCCTGAAATACTGACCTTGAGTGAGTAGGTGGACCTATGAGCGAGGTGAGAGCAGGAATGGCAGCGGTTTCCATGGCTGGCCATGATACCGGCAGATATTATATCATCGTCAGAGCGGAGGACGGATATGTCTATCTGGCTGACGGAACGCTTAGGACTTGTGAGCATCCCAAGAAGAAGAAAATGAGGCATGTCCAGATCAACCGCAGGATTTCCCCGGAGATTGAGAGTATTCTCAGTGAAGGCGGGGAATGGAAGAATGAAACTATCAAGAGAGTTGTAAAAGAATATAGAAGGAAACAGGAGGTTTGATATATGTCAAAGGCAGATGTTATTGAAGTAGAAGGAACGGTACTGGAGAAGTTGCCGAACGCTATGTTTAAGGTGGAACTGGAGAATAAACATGTGATTCTGGCGCACATCAGCGGGAAACTGAGGATGAATTTCATCAGGATTCTTCCGGGAGATAAGGTGACGATTGAGATGTCACCGTATGATCTGAGTAAGGGCAGGATTATCTGGAGAGACAAATAAGAGTTTTGGTTGATATTGGTTGTTGGTTTTATGAAGGGGATGCGGGCTGCTTTGCGGAGTGGGAGGCATCTCCTTTTTTTGGTTTAAGGCGGGGATTTTAAAGGCGGACGTGAAACAGGGATGCGGCGGGGGCGGAGGTGGGAATGGGGTGAGCGGCGCACTGCGCCTGTCAGGGAGCTAACCTGCTCCCATACACTAAATTCGTCAGCAAGGGCTTCCTCATTAAGTGTCTGGGGCAGGTGGATCTCCCAGACGCTCCGTGAAACGCCGCTCACCCCATTCCCACCTCCGCCCCCGCCGCATCCCTGTTTCACTGGTGTTCTCTTTCCGCGGATATGTTTTTATCTATGGAGGTGCCTTATTGCTGTACAGACTGGTGGAAAAGGTTTTCTATCCGGTATGCCTATAGGATTCGATGAAACTTGCTATTTAGTAGGTAAATAGGTGAGGTAAAATCTGGTTTTGGCGGTAAAATACCTATAGGACTCAATGAAATTTGCCATTTAGTAGGTAAATAAGTGAGGTAAAATCTGGTTTTGGCGGTAAAATACCTATAGGATTCACTGAAACTTGCCTTTAAGTAGGTAAATGGGTGAGGTAAGACCTTGCTTTTGGTGCCAAAATATCTATAGGATTCATTGAATCTTGTATTTTAGTAGGTAAATGGGTGAGGGATGCCCCGGTTTTGGTGTTAAATTACCTATAGGTTTCAATGAATCATTGAATTTAGTAGGTAGTTGGGGGAGATACGCCTTTTTTCTCAAAGATATCCTATAATTTTTGGAGATATAGTTGAGGTTATTTCTATTATGGTGGATGTGCTCTGATAGGCAGCCTCAATACATTCTTCCCTGTTTTCATACAAATCTGCTATTGAGAATAAAAATGAGCATTCATTGAGCCTTTCGGTGTCTAAAAACAGCCGGAGGCGGTCCTGGGGTTCCCCGGGCGGGCGTTTAAGAGCGGGTAGAGAAGCTTACAAGATCCACACGTTAGCAAGCACTTAGTGAAGAGCCCTAAGGCGATGAACTTAGTGCGGGTTACGTGTTAGCTTGGAAGTTCTCTGCTCTCGTTCGCCCGGGGAACCCCAGGACCGCCTCCGGCGTCCGCTTTGCCTGCAAATATAGCATTTTAAAGATAAGCAGAATTTTTTTGAAAAAGTGCTTGCATTCTTGCAACGACAGTGTTATCATTAAAAACGTACTTTTGTGCTCGTACGTGGACTTTTTATGCCCATGTGCAGAGAAATTCAGAAAGGAGGGTTATCCGTGAAGGTAAGATCATCTGTAAAACCGATTTGCGAAAAATGCAAAGTTATCAAGAGAAAAGGCAGTATCAGAATTATCTGTGAAAACCCGAAACACAAACAGCGTCAGGGTTAAGCATGGAACTCTAAAAGAATGCTGTTTTTTGGCATGAAATTTGAGATGCGTGTTTAAACGATGTGATTTGTGTGAATTATTTTAGTGCGGCTGCAGTATGAAACGCGCGGTTGCGTTGTTCGTACTGATTAAATATAGTAATATATCACGTTTGTCGTCCTGCCGAGAGGGCGATTACAGAATATTGCTTAATACCGTCGCTCTGCCGTGACGGAAAGGCTGCGTAAAATTTTATTTTGCGGCTGGATGCATAGAGACCCGTCATTTTTATGTATCCCAATTAGGAACAATATTTTTTAAGAACAATGGAGGAACAAATACATGGCTCGTATAGCTGGTGTAGACTTACCAAGAGAAAAACGTGTTGAAATTGGTCTGACTTATATCTACGGAATTGGTAGAACAAGTGCTGACCGTATCTTAGTAGAGGCAGGAGTAAACCCTGACACTCGCTGCAGGGATTTAACTGACGAAGAAGTAGGAAAGATTCGTGATGCAATCGATGAACTGAATATCGCTGTAGAGGGTGATCTGAGAAGAGAAATCGCTCTGAACATCAAGAGATTACAGGAAATCGGATGCTACAGAGGAATCCGCCACAGAAAAGGACTTCCGGTTCGCGGACAGAAGACTAAGACAAATGCAAGAACCAGAAAAGGCCCGAAGAGAACTGTTGCTAACAAGAAGAAATAATTTATGACAAGAGAGAGTTCGCAGTGCGTACTTTCTGCAGTCAATATAAGAAACATGATAATTTTTGATTAAGTGAGAAAGTAGGTTAGTTTAAAAATGGCTAAAGTTACAAAAAAAGTGACAAAAAAGCGTATTAAGAAAAACGTTGAACGCGGACAGGCACATATCCAGTCATCTTTCAACAATACAATCGTAACATTGACAGATGCTGAAGGAAATGCTTTATCATGGGCAAGTGCCGGTGGTCTGGGATTTAAAGGTTCAAGGAAATCTACTCCGTATGCAGCACAGATGGCTGCAGAGACTGCTACAAAAGCAGCGTTAGTTCATGGTCTGAAGACTGTTGACGTTTTTGTAAAAGGACCGGGATCAGGAAGAGAAGCAGCAATCCGTGCGCTCTCAGCTTGTGGTCTGGAAGTTACAAGCATTCGCGACGTAACACCGGTTCCCCACAACGGATGCCGTCCACCAAAACGTAGAAGAGTCTAATTAGGAGGTTAAGAAATCATGGCAGTAAATAGAGTACCGGTTCTGAAAAGATGTAGATCCCTGGGTCTGGATCCTGTATATTTAGGAATTGACAAGAAATCCACCAGACAGTTAAGAAGAGCAAACAGAAAAATGTCTGAGTACGGACTTCAGTTAAGAGAAAAACAGAAAGCTAAATTCATCTACGGCGTTCTGGAGAAACCTTTCCGTAACTACTACGTAAAGGCTGACCAGAAACAGGGTCAGACAGGTGAAAACCTGATGATCATGCTGGAGACACGTCTGGACAATGTTATCTTCCGTATGGGATTCGCAAGAACCAGAAGAGAAGCAAGACAGATCGTTGACCATAAACATGTAATGGTAAACGGCAAACAGGTAAACATTCCGTCTTACCTGGTAAAAGCCGGAGACACAATCGAAATCAAAGAAAAATGCAAATCTTCTCAGAGATATAAAGACGTTCTGGAAGCAACAGGCGGACGTCTTGTACCGGCTTGGTTAGATGTTGACCAGGAAAATCTGAAAGGTGAAGTAAAAGCACTTCCGACAAGAGAGGAAATCGACGTTCCTGTTGACGAGATGTTAATCGTCGAGTTGTATTCTAAGTAATATGCACGTAGCAAGGAGGGCTTTGCATGTTCGATTTTAACAAACCCAAAATTCAAATCACAGAAATGTCTGATGATAAGAGATATGGGAAATTCGTGGTGGAACCACTGGAGCGAGGATATGGTATCACTCTCGGCAACTCTTTAAGAAGAATCATGCTTTCTTCTTTACCGGGTGCTGCAGTGAGCCAGGTCAAGATTGACGGTGTTCTGCACGAATTCAGTTCGATTCCGGGTGTGAAAGAGGATGTGACACAAATCATCATGAATCTGAAAAACCTGGCAATCAAGAACACAAGCGACAGCACAGAACCCAAGACAGCTTATATCGAGTTTGAAGGCGAAGGTGTTGTCACAGGCGCAGATATCCAGGTTGACCAGGATATCGAAGTCCTGAACCCAGAACAGGTAATTGCCACCTTAAACGGCGGCACAGGATGCAAATTCAATGCAGAACTGACAATTACCAAGGGTCGCGGATATGTCAGCGCTGACAAAGGAAAAACAGACGATATGCCGATTGGTGTGATTGCTGTTGATGCAATTTATACTCCGGTAGAGCGTGTGAACATGACTGTTGAAAATACCCGTGTCGGTCAGGTTACTGACTTTGACAAACTGACACTGGATATTTACACCAATGGTACCCTGGACGCCGATGAGGCAGTCAGCCTTGCGGCTAAAGTACTGAGCGAGCATTTAAGCCTCTTTATTGATCTTTCTGAAAGTGCAAAGACTGCAGAAGTCATGATTGAGAAGGAAGATGACGAGAAGGAAAAAGTTCTGGAGATGAACATCGATGAACTTGAGTTATCCGTTCGTTCCTACAACTGCTTAAAACGTGCTGGTATCAATACAGTAGAAGAACTTTGCAACCGTACTTCTGAAGATATGATGAAAGTCCGTAACCTGGGACGCAAATCTCTGGAAGAAGTGCTTGCGAAGCTGAAAGAATTGGGCTTACAGTTAAATCCCAGCGAGGAGTAAGCCTCTGATAAGAATTTATGGGCAAAAAGCTATATGTCAGTAAGACCGAAGAAGCATGGCATATGGTTCCACAAATGGAGGAAATATTGAGATGGCAAAATATAGAAAATTAGGCAGAACATCTGACCAGAGAAAAGCATTACTGAGAAGCCAGGTGACAAACCTGTTATATCACGGTAAAATCGTTACCACTGAGACCAGAGCAAAAGAAGTTCGCAAAATTGCTGACGGACTGATTGCTATGGCAGTGAAAGAAAAAGACAACTTTGAGACAGTTAAAGTTATGGCAAAAGTTCCGCGCAAAGATGCTGACGGAAAGAGAGTAAAAGAAGTTGTTGATGGTAAGAAAGTTACCGTATATGACGAAGTGGAAAAGGAGATCAAAAAAGATGCTCCTTCCAGATTACATGCAAGAAGACAGATGCTGAAGGTTTTCTATCCGATTAAGGAAGTTCCGGCTGCAGCTGCTGGTAAGAAGAAAAATACCAAAGAAGTGGACATGGTAGACAAAATGTTTACTGAGATCGCTCCGAAATATGTTGACCGTAATGGTGGTTATACTCGTATCATCAAGATCGGACCGCGTAAGGGCGATGCTGCTATGGAAGTGGTATTGGAGTTAGTTTAATATGAGTGTTGGGCCTCCGGGGGAACCTGGGGGCCTTTTTTTGTATGATGAAGGGGACGGGGAACCCGCGGCAGGGAGCAGCCCTGTGGTATCCTGTGAACGGTGCACTGCGCTTGCCAGGGAGCTAACCTGCTCTCAGTCGCTAAATTCGTCAGCAGAGGCTTCCTCATTAAGCGTCTGAGGCAGGTGGATCTCCCAGGCGCTCCGTGAACACCGTTCACAGGATACCACAGGGCTGCTCCCTGCCGCGGGTTCCCCTGAGAGCGTCATGCGGGAAAAAAAGGTTACTGTTCAGAGGTATGCATAAGTCATTGTAAAAAATGACGAAATTTATTTTTTTATTTTGTGGATAACCATTCGCGGCAGGAAAAACTGTGTTTATAGTTTTTCCTGCTGTTCTTT